>CANHCM010000001.1 GCA_947459155.1 Bacteroidota bacterium
TAAATTTACCGCATGCGAATTATTGCTATTTTATGGATGACCTGTTTGTGTTTACCAGCATTGGGTCAGCAGAAAAACAGCGAGAAGACTAATCCATCAGTTCCAAAGGCACAAGGTAGTATTTGGGAAAAAGGCGATTTTCGGCTGGCGGCTCCGTTGGAAACCTCGGCTTTACTGATGCTGGAGCTTTACAAAAAAACAGCCTCCGGAAACCTGGGTAGCAGTTGTCGTTTTAGTCCCGAATGCTCGAGATTTATGGCTGAATCGATCCGCCACCAAGGAGTTTGGACAGGACTTTTGTTGGGTTGTGACCGACTTTTACGCTGTAATCATGAGGCAGAAATAGAGCATAGCGAGCATTTGCGCGACAGTAAAACCGGAAAGATTTATGATCCTGCAGTGGAGTATTAGTCTAGCCTTGCTGGGCCCGGCCGACTCGTTGAATCTAAAAATGCTCGAACATCTGAATCGTCCGCATGACGAAGTAATCCGACTTCGTTTTACTGAGCATTTTAAAAACGACACCAGTGCGGCTTGGCAGGCTGAACGGGCGATTTCATTTTACAAAGTTGCAGATTATACACAATCAGCGCAGATATTGGAATCATTGGATTCAACACAAAGGGCAATCAACCATGTAGAAGGTTACCGTGTTGCCAGCGGATTGGCCATTGGAAATATCAATGTGCTTCAACACAATAAAGAGTATTCAAATTATTTAGCACTATTTACAAAAACTAAAATTGATTTAAACACATACAGTGACAAAATACAAGTGCGATACAAAAAATATCATCGTGTAAAGAGAAAATCAATTTTACTTGCCGGATTACTTTCAACCATTCCGGGTTTAGGAAAGGCATATTGTGGCTATCACCGGCAGGCTCAGAGTAGTGCTGTGGTGCAAAGTTTCTTTGGAATTATTACAGCCGAGAGCATTTCCCGATATGGCTTACAATCGGCTGTTGGTCAATCAGCCTTAGGCGTAAGTGGATTGTGGTGGTTAAGTGGGATTTATGGCACGATGAAATCGTTGAAAAAAGAAAAACGCGACCGGAAAACCGCATTAATTAAAGCCATTTGGGAAGAAGAAAACCGCAAGTTAATTAGAACAAAGCGGGATAAATCTATAGCGTTGACTGGTAATAAAAGTTGGCAACAAGACTCCCTATTAAACAGTCGATTCAATGTAATACTGGCCACCAACGATAGTATGAAGGCGGAGGCGGAATGGAGGTATTTTGAGCAATGCAATGAGACGTCACTTTATATGCAGGCAGAAGAATCCATAAAAAGATTGGATTATTCCGTGCTTTCATCAAAAACGAAAAGGGAACTTCAGCAAACGTTGCCTTTATTTTGGTTTAATCGGGAAAACTATACCGAAGCATTAAAATGGAAGAATGATGCTTTAAAAGACAGTTCAGATAAACTTGAATTGCTGTTTAATGAAATTCATTTAAGGAGAAAGGAATATCAACTTATCGGTGAAAAATTCCAACCCTGCCTATCAATTGCAGCAGAAGGAAGTTCGGACGAAATAAGAAGAGGTAAAGTATTGCCTATTCAATATGTATATTTAAGGAAACCTGGAAAAGTTGTCACAACAAGCCTGATGTACATCAGTCCCGCTATGCTCCTGGCTGGCGGAATTATCGGTCAACTGCCAATCAGCGGCGCTTTATTGAGCTTGTATGCAGGTTACCGAATATATGGCAGCTCAGCTGAAGCCTCTGATTCTGCAGCTGAAAAGTATGAGTTGAAGAAGCAGCAAGAATTATTTCAAAAAAGAATCGACTGTCTTAAATCGAAGTAGGGCCCAAGCAATTTATTTTAAGCAGTTTAACAGCTGTTTGAGCTAATTTAAAAGGATGAACTCGAAGTTGTCTTTGCTTTTCCTGTTCAAATGACCTTTGAAAATCTAAATCATTTCGTTGGCCAGAAATAAATCATATGTTTCGTCTCCTGTGGCTCAAAGCATTAACTGTAGGGATTCTTCTTGTCGCATTGCACCTGAAACATTTATCAGGCCGTGCTGCTTCTCAGTCTGACTTCTTCAGAATGCCGGAAGTAATCAAACAACAATACAAGAAAAACAAAACATGAATTCAGGCGGATTACTCCAGAACAACAACGCCAACTTTATAGTCTGTTGAACCTTTCGATGGTTGGGAACAACAACCTTTTTTCGCTCTAAATGCCATCAATGAAGAACGACTGCCATCGAGGATGATTGAACGGCGGAATTGCACATCGTAATCACGCGTTAATTCTGACTTCGCCAACAAAGGCAATTTTTCAGAGGTGCCATCTTCATTTACTATTAAAACCGCAGGCATAATATCTTTTGTGCTCTTTGGATAAATTGGAACATTAAAATTTTGATTATCTACATTTTCAACATCATCATTAAACAAGATATACAACTTCTTATTGTAAGTGCGCGCAAAAAACGAGTTAAGGCGTCCATTGTCATTTACAGAAACCTGCTGCTTTGGAAACACTGTCTGCCAAAGAATTTTCCCGGAAGCATCTATATTCATCAACAAAATATCATTGTTGTTGTAATAACGCGTTGTGCTTGATCCGCCGTTGGGATTACTGGTAGTTACAACTTCCACAAAGTCTTCTTCAAACAATACATAACTGCCTCCATCAGGCCTGGTTATAATCTTCTTTAACTCGAGATTAGATCTGACTTCAGAATTTCGCTTCTTTTCTGATTCCGAATTATTCAGCATTTTGATGATTTCTGGCTGAAAATCCTGCACATTCTCAGCACTCGCAGTGCCGGTATTTACATCAATCTTATAGTAAAAAGTACCGGTCATACTTGATAAGTTTCGACGGTCAGAATAAACACCCACTAAAAATGCATTCCCACTTTTATCGAAACGAAGACTCACATCACGAACATATAGATTACTTAATTTCACATCGAAGGTAGTGGACTCACCTGTGGCAGGATTGATGGTTATGATGCTGTAATAAAATGATGGATCATCGGGACCACGCTCACTTTTGGGAATATTAATTCGTGCGAGCATGTGTAACTTATTCTCCAAACCGAGGCTTACATCATAAATGCCGAGGTCACGTCCTTTATATGGCAACTCTATCTCAACGCTGAGTTTCTCATTAATATTCGTGTCCCAAATTTTGAGTTGATAAACATGAGTTTCTGACTTACTCTGTTTCGGCTTTCTGAATTGAAATAATTGGGTTGAATCATTTGATAGAAGAAGTAAATCATAATCTGTTCTATCTTTCTCCGTGTTTAGCTGAATCGCAGAAGTAAGCGCAGTTGATTCTAAATCAAAAATTTGTGCAAATAACAATTGATCACGTGTTTTTGAATCCTTATACTTATAAAAAACAAACAGTGAATCATTTAAAACAAAGTAATTTACCAGATCATAATCACGATACTTTGTATTGTCTTTGCGTTTACGCATTCCTTCAAAGTCATAAGACTTTCCTTTTGAACCAACCCTTACTTTTTGGCCCAAAGTGAGTTCACGATGCCAAAGGACAGATAAATCTTCTGCTGAATAAGCAGTAAGATAGTTAACGTAATTCTCAGTAACGATTGAAAAGTAATTCTCTTTGCTTTGGGCGAAGATTAAACCATTATCATCCGGTTTCGTTTGAAATTCGCTCCAGCGAAGTTCGACTTGCGCTGATAGAATATTACAAATAAATGTCGACAGAAAGAAGAAGAATAGACGTTTCATGGTTATATTGCGGACCCAAAAATAGCAATATGAAGATACGTTTGTTCGCGCTAGGCTTAATTTTTTTACTGCAGCACGAAGTCAGTGGACAGATTGTAGTAAGGCCTCCTTCTCAAGACGAACAAAAGGAGAATAATTCAGAAGGTTCTGGGCCAAGTCGTTTTCTAAAAAATTCGGTAGGCTTAGATCTAAGCTGGTTAGTCAGAGGGAACGTACTGTTTGGTTATGAGCGGGTTCTCGGTGACTTATTTAGCGTGAGGGCAACCTGTGGATTAAGCTTTGGAGACTTTCTCGATGGCGTTCTGTATGAAGACTTTAAGTCAATGAATGAAAGCAGTCTCAGAAGCATTCAAGCCGATAATACTCTCAGTTACGGATTAGAGTTGCGCTATCACCCCACGGAAACGGGGTATTTCGATAGCGGTTACATTGGAGGAGGATTAATGCTCAGAAATTACAATTACACTGGAATATATGACCAATCAAAGATTGACAACTTTCTTCCACCGAACAATATTAATGTGGCATCAAGATCATCAATCATCGATTTATATGTGAGGTATGGCGGCCAGGTGCGACTTAATAAATCCAAGTCGAGTGTATTATTTCTGGAGTACGGTTTAATTCTAGGGTACAGCTTTGGTGCTTATGATCAGATTACCGTGGATTATCTCAATTCCTTCGATCCAAACGCGGGTACAAGACCGCTCAAAGTAAAAGAAAACTCGGCCTCTTATTTAATTTTACCTGTGTTGAGCTTAGGGTTCGGGTTTTAGTCGGAGAGCCTCACTCCACTCCTGTTTAGGGCCCACTGAAAAACACTCAATAAATTGTTTTTTAACGATTTAACAACCATTTCAACCCGTTTAAGTGCAAGATTTTGATTGCAGTTTTTACAATTCCTGCGAAGTTGACTTTTCAAAAAATTAAAACATTTCGTTAGCCAGAAAAACATCATCTGCTTCGTTGCCCGCGGCTCGCGGTATTCACGTACAGCTTCGCCTTGTCGCCTCGCATCTGATGCTTTTCTGACTTTTTCAGTAGGCCCTGTTTAGATAAAGAAACGCTGTTTAACAGCAGCGTGGTTATGTGTGAACATATGATGCGTTGCAAGTATCAAAACACGCTTTTAGGTAAGCTGTAAGGATAATCTTCCAGAAACGCGAAAATCTCCTTGTCCAAACCTTTTTTGAATAACCCGTTGATTTAGGCATACGATATAGTTTGCCATTTTTATCTTTTGCCGGAAAGCAGAAAAAGATTCCCTGAGCAAAGACAAAGCCTTTACAAAGTCATCCCGAAGGGCTAAACCCAAACCGGCAAATTTTATTTCATTGTTTAACAATGACTTATATATTTTCTTCGCCTTAGTACCTTGCTTTGCATAGTACCATGTTAAAATATAGTTCTATGTTTGCAGCATGCAATTAGAAAACACCAAGGCCCAAATGCGCAAAGGCGTTTTAGAGTTCTGCATTCTTTCAGTGCTTTCGAATGGCGACGCATACACCACCGACATCATTCTGCGCTTGAAGGAAGCCCGACTGATCGTTGTGGAAGGAACCCTATACCCATTGCTCACAAGGCTCAAAAATGCCGGACTTCTGCAATATCGCTGGGAAGAAAGCAGCTCAGGACCACCCAGGAAATACTACAGCCTTACCGAACAAGGGCAACAATTCCTGAAAGAACTCCGCGATACCTGGGACGAACTCGTACGCTCTGTTGAACACACCTACTCATCAAACCGACCATGAATAAGACCATCAGTATAAACCTCAGCGGCCTGCTCTTTAACCTCGAAGAGAATGCTTATGAAATGTTAAGTCAATACATCGCCAAAATTCGCAATACCTTCAAAAACACTGAAGGGAGTGATGAAATTGTGGGTGATATTGAGCGAAGAATTGCGGAATTATTCCAGGATAAACTCAAGTTGCGCCAGGTTATTTTGGTGAGCGATGTAAAGGAAGTGATTGAAATTCTCGGCGAACCTGAGGCTTACAGCGAAGCTCCGGAGGACGAACCGGAGCAAAGCAAGGCCGATAACAACACTGAAAATGCATCCTCTTCGCCAAAGAGACTGTTCAGAGTTCCCGATGAAGGAATGTATGGAGGTGCAGGCGTGTGTGCGGGTCTCGGTTATTACTTTAATGTAGATCCAGTATGGTTTCGCCTGGGCTTCACCTGCGCCATAATTTTTGGTGGAACCGGTCTGCTTCTATACATCATTCTCGCCATCGTTTTACCCAAGGCTGAAACAACAGCCGATAAACTCCAAATGAAGGGCGAACCGGTAACCATTTCTTCTATAGAAAAAAATATCCGTGAAGAAATGAGTCGCCTTCAAAAAAAAAGCGGTAACCTCGGCCAACAGGCGCGATCAAGTGCCAAAAATGCCGAAGGAACGCTGAACGAAATCTTCCAAGCCATTGGAAAATTCTTCAGTACCATATTTAAAATCATTGGAAAATCGCTCGGTGTTTTCATGATTATTCTCGGTGGAGCCTTACTGATTGCCTGGTTAACGGTAGTATTCTCAGGTGGTCAGACTACATTCAGTAACGACAATTCCCACGGAGAGTTTTCATTTCCAACCTTCGCCGGCATTTTCTTCTCGAATGAAAATCATTTACAATTTTTCCTCATTGGACTTGGAATGCTCACATTTGCGCCCATTTTAGGTCTGATTCTCGGGGGCACGAGACTGATTAGTCCAACCGGATTTTTAAGTCCTTGGCCCGCGACCATCAACGGAAGTCTGTTTATTATCGGATTGTTTATGTCGGTAATCTCCGCGGCGCTTGGATTAAGTGAGTATAAAAACAGCGGGAAAATCATAGAGCCGGTAACTTTTATTCCTCCAGCCCCCAAAGACACGCTGATGCTCGCGCTGGTGCCCGAAAGTGCTTATAATCTCAAAGACTTCGCCGACCTTGATGAGTGGAAAATTTATTTAAACGACGAGGAACCTTTTCTTACAGGTACAGTTTCGGTAGATGTGCGCAAAGCCGAAAACCCTGCCGAAAGTAGGATTACCGTGGAAAAGAAAGCCCGCGGAAAAGACAAGAAAACGGCTATTCGGACAGCTTCAGAGGTGATTACCTATCTCAAGCAAGATGGCAAAACGCTCTATGTTAATCCACACTTTAGACTTAAAAATCAAGCGCAGTGGAGAGCACAGGAAGCCCAATTCGTGATTTATCTCGCCGAAGGAATGCACCTGAGCTTTGCGCAGGGAACCCGTGAAATCTTTGGAGATATTCCCAATATTCAAAACCTTGTTGGAGAAGAGCTTGAGCGGGAAATTTTCCAAATGGGCCCCGACGGACTCAGTTGTGTGAGTTGCACCGCATCAGAAAACTAAGGCTTTCGGTATTTTTACCGGGTGCAATACCTCCACCTTTCACTCACCCAGGTACCCGGGCTTCTCCCTAAAAAGATAGCCATCCTGCAAAAAGAAGCAGGCCTGGAGACTGTTTTGGATCTGCTGCAATGGTATCCATTTCGGTATATCGATCGCACGCGTGTTTACCTGAGCAGCGAACTGAGTGAAGAATTACCGCTCATTCAATTGGTAGGAAAACTACAAAACATCAAGCTAATTGGTGAGGGCAAAAAACAGCGGATGAGCGCCCAACTTCGTGATGCAGCAGGCTCCATTGAGCTGGTGTGGTTTCAAGGATATAAATTCCTTCACGAAAAACTCCAAAACGGAAAAGAATACCTTGTATTCGGGAAACCCTCGCTGTTCAACGGAAGCTGGAGTATTGCACATCCCGAAATCGAACTCTTTTTCCCCGAAAAACTGGCGCAGGCCTCACGCATGCAAGCCGTGTATAGCAGCACTGATCGGATGAAGAAAAGTCAGCTCGACAGCAAAGGGCTCAGTTTAATCATCAGACAAGTATTGCAATATGTGAAAGGACGCGTTCCTGAAAGTCTTTCCGAGGAGCTTATTCAGGAACATCAGCTCATTCGGCTCGAAGATGCGCTCTGGGGAATCCACTTTCCAACCACCGTCGAACAACAGCAACAAGCTGAAAAAAGGCTAAAATTCGATGAGCTATTTTTTCTTCAAATCCGATTAATTCGGCAAAACCTCGTAAACAAGCAACAAATAAAGGGGTTCCCACTACAAAAAGTGGGTAATCCATTTATGGAATTTTACGAAAAACACCTACCCTTCCCACTTACACAGGCTCAAAAAAGGGTTATTAAAGAAATTCGGAACGACGTTGCCAAACCCATTCAAATGAACCGACTGGTCCAAGGCGACGTAGGCAGTGGGAAAACCATTGTTGCCTTTATGAGCATGCTTATCGCCATTGGAAATGGTTACCAGGCTTGCCTGATGGCCCCAACCGAAATTCTTGCACAACAGCACTATTACTCACTATCAGCCTATGCCGAAACCATTGGTATTTCTATTGAATTACTTACAGGATCGGTCGGACAAAAACAAAGGCGAAAAATTCATGCAGAATTGGAGTCCGGAAGCCTCTCGATTCTCGTGGGAACCCACGCCCTGCTTGAAGATAAGGTAAAATTTGCCAACCTCGGATTTGTCGTGATTGATGAACAACACCGCTTTGGAGTGGCACAAAGAGCAAGGCTTTGGGCCAAAAACACACTGCCACCTCACGTGCTTATCATGAGCGCCACACCCATACCTAGAACGTTGGCCATGACTTTGTACGGTGACCTCGACGTATCGGTAATTGATGAACTGCCACCAGGACGAAAACCCATTCGCACAGTACATCGCTACGAAAGCCAACGTCCGGAAGTACTTAACTTTATTAAATCAGAAATTGCCCTCGGGCGGCAGATTTATATCGTTTATCCGCTCATTGAAGAAAGCGAACAGCTCGATTACCGTAATCTTTTCGAAGGCTATGAACATTTACTAAGCTGGTTTCCGGCTCCACAATATCATATTAGCATCGTGCATGGTCGCTTAAAACCCGATGATAAGGAATTCGAAATGCAACGATTTGTGAAACGCGAAACACAAATCATGGTCGCTACAACCGTGATTGAAGTAGGTGTTAACGTGCCAAATGCTTCAGTTATGATTGTTGAAAGCGCCGAGCGTTTCGGGCTCTCACAATTACATCAGCTGCGCGGACGTGTTGGAAGAGGCGCTGAACAGTCATACTGTATTTTAATGACGGGGCTAAAACTCAGTGCAGACGCCAGAATACGATTGAAGACGATGTGCGATACCAACGACGGATTTCGAATCGCCGAAGTGGATTTGAGATTACGGGGTCCCGGCGATTTACAAGGCACTCAGCAAAGTGGAAGCCTCGATTTAAAACTGGCCGACCTCAGTCGCGACGCCGGACTTGTAGGCTGGTGCCGAGAAGTAGCATATAAAGTCCTCGAAAATGACCCCGATTTAGAAAAACCGGAAAATAAAAATATTGCGCAACGCTTAATGCATTTAGAGCAAAAACATAAGAATTGGGGCCGCATTTCCTGAAGGCTTCCAAAATAAAAGGGGAAAGGTTTCGCGAGTGAAAAGTTTAAAGTTCGAAAGTTGAAAGGGACGACGCTTCGCGAGTAGAAAGGGGAAAGGAAAAAGCAAAAGGAGAAAGGAGAAAGGGGAAAGGAGAACCGTTTTATAGTACTTCTGTAGATCTAGCATATTCGTATTTTTCTGCTTGAGACAGTTAACAAATCAACAAATCAAACGGAAAAACACTGAACGTGTTAGAGTTTGACTTGAAGTGTTACAAAAAAAGCCCGTCCGTCGGCTGGAATAATTCCGGGTCCCGGGTAAGACTCTGCACGGCGGGTGAAATACTGCTCGTTCAACAAATTGTTACAATTGAATTGTAAGCTCCACCGCCTGAACGAGTAACCCAGGCCTGCATCCACAACCTGATACGATGGAATCAATCCTTCAACCGCTGTTGCCGTAAGTACAGCATTGGTAGCATCTGAAAAATGTTCTCCTGTAAAGGCGTACAAAGCATGAAAATTCCACCTGCGAAAGCGAAGGTCTAATCCGGTTCTGAAAATGAACCGAGGAACCATCTCCACAAAACGATTTAATATGGAATTGTCATCAGTATTGATGTAACGGGCATCCACAAAGGCAGTATTCAAAAAGGCATTCAGCATGGGCTTTCTTCGTGCCGAATCAGTTCGTAAAATTTGATACTCCACAAAAGATTCCAAACCGATATTTCGGGCATCAGAAATATTTCCGCGATAACGAATATTGTTAAACAATGGCGGTTGCCCCGTTTTCAGGATTTGTCCGATCTTTCCTTTATACGCAATGTAAAATGCAGTAATCTCATAATTCAAGCGCCCTTTCACATTGCCTCTTAATCCTAAATCACCCGTAAAGCCTTCCTCATCCTGAATATTTGGATCTACAACAAAATTAGGATTCACAATGCGTAAATCGGAGAAATTAATCGCCCGATAATTCTGCGAAATATTTCCATACAATTCCTGCCCCTTGCCAAACTTATAACTGAGTCCGACGCCCGCTAAAATAAATCGTCTGATTCTACGGGTGTTTTCGTCGGTTCTACTTTGTGTAATGACATTTCCGGCCGCATCAAATACGTATGATTTAAAATAACCCGTGGCTGCAGTTTCGATGTATTCGGCACGCAAACCGGGTGTAATCGAAAAACGAGAACCTATACGAATGATATGTTCGGCAAACAACGCGACATTGGTATTCGGAAAACGGTAATCGGAATTTTCAGGCTCTTCGTTGTTGATATAGCGAAAATCGGCGTCGCTGCCGGAAGAACCAAAACCTTGACGTGCAATGGTATTTCCACGATAAGCCCTCAGCCCAATTGCCAATACCTGCATTTGTTTCCCGGCCGAATAGCGATGCAGCATACGCGCCTCAGTTCCGATATTTTCAAACACTCCTTCGATGAGTGTTCGATTGCCACCCAAATCGGCCACATTAATTCGTTCGAGATTTCCCACTGAACTACGACTGGCCATCAACCCAAAACTGCGAATATTCAACTCTGTAGAAGCGTTGATTTTATGACTGAGCTGCAGCGAAACCAAATTCCAGTCGACCTGAAACCAATTGCGGCTTCTAAAGCTCTGACGAGGGTCTTGCTCAAAAGTCTTATCGGTTAATCCACCGGCCTGTTGAGCCAAATATTGCATTTTAGTCACATCAGCCTGAAGCTTCCAGCGCTCACTAATGTCGTAATGCACCGAAACAAAGGCATTTACTTGCTCAAACCCTGAATTGACACGGTATCCATCGCCCCGTTTATACTGAAAAAACCCATAATAATTCAATTTCCCCTTCAATGTGGTTCCGCCCACACTGTTAAAGCTATTGAAGAAGCCCCACGATCCAACGGTTTGTCGGCTCACCAGCTCAAAAGGAGTGTGCAACGCTCCCCGTTTAAAACGAAAATTGAGCATACCTCCGAATTGGGTTCCGTACTGAAGCGAAGCTGCCCCACGAACGATCTCAATGCTTTCTAAGGCTTCTGTTGGAGGCGTGTAATACGATTCTGGGTAACCCAGGGCATCGGCCGAAATATCATATCCATTTTGCCTAACATTAAAACTGGCTGTTCTGTTTGGATTCAGGCCTCGTCCACCAATGCCCAGCTGAAGTCCTGCTCCATCGCTTTCCCAGATATTCAACCCTGTTACCCGAGAATAAACCTGCCTTGGGTTGTTTGTCGCCAAATTGGCTTTTTGTTCTGAGAGCAAAACAACTTCCGATTTTTTCCCTTCATAGATGGCAAAATCGTGGACCGAACGCAGGCGTGTCAAGCCAAATTGCTCTTCGCTCTGCTGCATGATTTCAACCGCATTGAGATCAGCCTTGAGGGCCTCCATCTTAAACTGAACCTCCTCCTTGAGGGAATCAACCTCCACCCAAATCTCAGCCATTCGTTTACCCGAGGCCAAACAAACGATTTTGTAATTGCCCTTTGGCACATTTCGAATTTGGTAAAATCCTTCTGTGTCTGTTCGTCCAACCTGATTCGACTGCACAACAAGCACAGTAGCTCCCGAAATACCAAGGCCCTGATCGTCGATGACCAAGCCGGTTACCGTCGACTTCTGGGCGAAGAGCGCCAAAGGCAACAGACAAAAAATAAGATGGACAATTCTCAGACAGGGCATCATGGCGAGTAGGGTAAAATCCATGATTTAGGCGCCCAGGTGTCTTTCACCTGCATCAAATCAACATGCGGATCGATTAGCAATTGAGCCTTTCGCGCATTCATCGTTACATACACCTCTGCCCTCACCTGTGGCTTCTGTACACCCTTGGTACTGTAGTGCTTGCCTAAGAAGTGAGCGAATTGTAAGATCATGTCGGGCTGAAAAGACATTTGCTTTTCCTGATGGATATTTAAAAACTCGCGATTATACACAATTCCTTCACGCCCCGTTACGCCATCTTTCACATAAAATGTGGCATCTCCCGCTTTTTCGACCAACATCACCCGCCACGAAAACCGATAACCTTCTTCTGTCCAAAATAAATTTCCCGGATACAATAAATAGCGCCAGGGAAAAAGCAGCTGAAATACAATAAAAACAAACAAAAAAGCCCTCAATAAAGGTCCAATATGAAAATTATTTACTGTATTGTTATTTGGGTAATCCAGTTTAAACAAAGCGTTAAAAACCTTGATTTTTCTGAGAATATTCAAATTACGTTCATGCCAATGAATAGAGAAAAAAATGAGTGTAGAACCAATCATTACCCATGGAAATACACCAATTTGAAATAACAATCCGGTAAGTACATGAAAAACAATTACCGTAAAATAAGCCAAAGGCCGCGTTCGGTTGTAGAATAGAAAAAATGCGATAAAGCAATCATAAATCATCCCGAACCAGCAGAATAAATAGGCGGTTTCGGGATAAACCAAGAGGGGACCAATAATCGGTAAATCGTCGTGAGCCGGCAACCAAATACGCAAGGGCAATGCCTCCAGCAGCCAGTCGCTATTCATTTTTGCCCAACCAGCATAACAATAAACAACGGTAAGCTGAAACAGAATGATAAAGCGGCACCATTGCGGCATTCTAAACTGAGCATCAGGCTCAGGCATAAAAATGAGCCATAAACAAATGAGGCTCACGAAATAGTAGTGATTTAAATAATAGGTTAAATCAATTAACTCGGTATAAGAAAAAGTGAGAAATAAAAAGATGGCAGAAACCCGGTATAATCGGCCAGTTGCCACGCCCAAAGCACTAAAAAACATAAGGGCATGAACGAGATACATGCCCCAAACTCCCAGTGGTTTTACCCAGGAAAAACCATAATAGGAAAAATGAAAAATGGGCTCGATATAATGCTCCTCAATCCAGCCCAAATACACGAAGCGCAACGCCGAAAAAGCCATGAGCAACCCAAAAACAATCCTGAAACTCACAAACGGAGCCGCAGAAATGGGTTGCTCAAGCTTTTTCCAAAAAGAAACAGGCACTACGTTATGGTCATCAAATTAATCCCCATCGCCACTGGTAAATGTGATTGCAATACCGAGCAATGACGACATATCACTTTTAAAATTCTTGGTGTTTTTCTGCAGTTCGGTGTGTAAATCGATCAAGGCCTGTGGATTGTTCACGATACGATCGGCCATATCGAGGTTTTCATCTAAGGCATTGAACTGCCCCGCTAAAACCGATAGCTGAGTTTCAGTTTCTGTAACCAGCGCTTCACCGCCGGTTACCGTTTTCAGATAACCTTTAAAACTCTTGCTTTCATCAACACCACGGTACAGATTTACAATGTGGTTGTAATGGGCTTTAGCCAAACGGAACGAAATCTTGCTGTAACGGGCCTCGAGCAGCTCAGGAGCCACAGCCGTTTGCCCTGGACGTAAACCGAGTGGCAATCCAAACTTAAAGTTCTTAATCGCCTCGTAGCTCTTCACAAACTCGTTGTACAACAAAGCCACCGAACTTCCGGCATCTGTTCCCGAATTGCTGATGAACTCTGAACCATACGACGACCAGGCATTCTGAACGGTGGAAATCCGGTTGCGAACATCGTTGCACAAGGCCACCAGAAAGTCACGACGCATTTGTGCATTAAAGCGTTCAACAAGCGTTTGTGCATCGGAGAGCGGATCGAAGATCAAGTATTCGATGGCATAAAAGCCCCGGGCGTCGCGGTTAAAATCGCTGGTATTCCAGGTTCCAGTGCTCAGGATGGAGTTCAGCTTGGTTTCACTAACCGGAAAGGTCGCCAACTCTTCTTGCAGAGATTTTAAGATTCCCGATTCGCCGGCCGGACCGAAGTTATACATGCAGGCTTGCTGCCAGGCAACTGCGGCGTCAATCCATGCCGACTGCAATGAGCCCAGCAGCTCAGTGGAAGGAGCGGCTGTGAAGGCTTGAGCGGCATCACGCAGGCTTGTCGACTTCGATAAAGCCTCCTGATAGGCTGGAACAATAAACTGATCTCGGTAGGCCGTCAGCATCGCCACCCGATCAAAGCCCGGTTTTGTTTCTTCAGGGTCATCCTTTTTACAGGCCACCACACCAATCAACACCGCAACCAGACAGAAAAGAAGAATTCCGGATTTTTTCATAATGAGCAACTATCGACCTTGTTCAACAACCCAGTTTTTCTTGAAATCTTCAATCTCCTGGTTCGTAAATCCATAAATATCCTGCAAACGATCGATGGCTGCGCTCAATTTCGGCACCTGATTTACCGGATCGGTAATAAAGGTGTATGTGCTTGGCGTACCATTGGCCGGCGCATTCATCAAGTTGAGGATTTCATCAATCTGTGCGTCGGTGATAATCTTGTTCGACTGCGCAATGGTTTTCCAGCCCCAAATAAAGCCAACGCCCTCAGAGTATGCATGTAAACCAGAAGCATAATCGGCATTTGTAGGATTACTCAACACAAACTTCGCGATGGCCGAGTGCAGATAGTTCACCACCGTAGCGGCGCTGGCAAGCTCCCAATATTTCTTCACATCCTTCAAGGCTGCGTCGCGCTCTGCAGTATAATTTTCTCCAGCCGCAATGTACTGGCGCAGGGCGATGGCCGAACGCTTAAACTTCGAATAAATACCATTGCCATCATTCTTATCGCGGCGTGCCGCATAATTAGCCATCATCAAATCAGGCTGAGCAACATTGGCACTACCCGAATTGGGAAAACTTGGATTGGCTCCGAACAAGGCCACCAGCTTATCCACATCGGAAGGCTGAATCGAGGTGGTCATAAACGTTGTGGCGTAATTGTACAACACCGAGGCGTACATGCCTTTGTCGATGATCTCATCGGGCTCAATGCCATACTCGTCGAACACACGGTTCTCGAGGAAGCCACCCTGACCTTGCGGAGGCCCCGGTTCGTAAGTTCCTCCCGCGCTGGCATCCTCAATAATTTGGAAATACCCTGTTGGACTGGTCAATACCGTATTAAAATAGGTGGTGATGACCCCTTGTACCGAAGGTGAGGCCGCCGTATACAAGTCTAAAAGCTCCTGACGGGTAACAGAAACCCCGGCTGTGCGCACCGACTTTGCCTTGGTGGCCACTGCAGCCATCCGCGTGCGCAAAGCAATCTCGGTGGCAGCATTGCTTGCAAAACTCTCCGAAATGTAATCCGCAGGCATCGGAACTTCGGGCTTTATTACTTCATCTTCTTTATTACACGCTCCAAACACGAAGGCAAGGAGAATGGCCGACAAATAGATTTTTTTCATGGGTTCTTAGGATTTGAACGGCGACAAAACTACAGTCTTAATTTTATTTGGACAAATTCTAAATAACCGAAATGACAAAGAAATGACAAAGAGCTAATCCGCACTTTATGAAGCATTTAAAGGATCACTTCATCAAAATTGAATACACACATTCTTGGGCTCGGTGAAAAACCGCAGGGCTTCCCAGCCGCCTTCACGGCCAACTCCACTCGATTTAACACCTCCGAAAGGAGTACGTAAATCGCGGAGCATCCAGCAGTTAATCCACACGATGCCACTTTCCAGTTCTCGAGCTACACGGTGCGCCCTGCCCAGATTGCTTGTCCACACCGAAGCCGCCAAGCCATACTGGGTGCTGTTGGCGTAATGTATCGCTTCGTCGTCGGTGTCGAAGGGAAATAGCGTAACCACCGGTCCAAAAATTTCCTCCTGATTGCTGCGGCACCAAGGATCCAGTCCTTCGAAAACCGCGGGCGAAACAAAGTAACCTCCTTCCAGGCCTTCGGGCTGAAGTACCTCGCCGCCACAGAGCAGGTTTCCACCTTCAGCATGGGCTAATTCAATATAACTAAGCACTTTTTCCTGATGCGCCTTCGAAACCAGGGCTCCAATGGCTGTATCGGCGTGCTGCGGATCACCAACCTTAAGGCTAGCTACTCGTGCCACAAAGGCCTCACGAAAGCGCTCATAGATGGGCCTTTCGACCAATATTCTAGAGCCGCAAAGACAAATCTGACCCTGATTTGAAAAGGCAGCCCGAGCCACTTCTTTTACCGTTGTGTCGAAATCGCAATCAGCAAAAACCAGCGTTGGGTTTTTCCCACCCAGCTCGAGCGACATTTTTTTGAACTGCGGAGCCGCAATGGATGCAATGCGCGCCCCTGTTGCCGTACCACCGGTGAACGAAACCGCCTTTATTTGAGGGTGCCCGACCAAGGGCGTTCCTACAGAGGCACCCGATCCATGTAAAATATTCAGTACTCCGGGCGGGAGGCCGGCCTCGCGACACAGTCCAGAAAAGAGGTAAGCCGTAAGCGGGGTGATTTCTGAGGGCTTGCCCACAACGGTATTCCCCGCCGCCAGTGCCGGTGCAATCTTCCAGGTGAAAAGATACAGGGGCAAATTCCAGGGCGAGATGCAGGCTACCACACCCAATGGCTGACGTAGCGTGTAATTCAACACGCCGTTACCGCTGTCGTGCGCTTCCTGGCTGGTATGTAAAATGGCCGTTGCGAAAAAGCGAATGTTACTGATGGCTCTTGGAATGTCAACAGTTCGGGCTACGTGTACGGGCTTGCCATTGTCGAATGACTCCGCCTGAGCCAATAGCTCCAGATTGGCTTCCATCACATCGGCGAGGCGTAACATTGCCGCCGAACGTGCTTGTGCCGTAAGTGCTGCCCAGGCCGGAAAGGCACGTTGTGCGGCCTCTACAGCAAACTGAACATCGGCTGCAGTACTTTCAGGAAGAGTGCCATATTGCCGTCCGCTGGCCGGATGATACAAGTCGAGGGTTTGGGCTTTCAGGGCTGGCTGGTGCTGACCGTCGATAAAATTCTCCAGCGTTTGTGGAAGGCTGAAAGGAGGCTTAATCCAATCGGTTTGTTGAGAAGTTTGCATGATTCGGGAAGCGTAAAATTAAGCAAACCAATGCAGCTATGGCTTCCAGGCTTGTTTTTTAACCCAAAGCAGCTTCACCAGCAAAAGCGGATAAGCCAACCTAAATGCTAGGTATTTCGGCAATGAAAATTCCTGATTTAACCGAACACACTCATCTTGCATCCAAATGGCTTCTAAAACCCACAAAACGAGCAAGGCCACAGGATTCCAAAACAGCAGAATAACCGGAGCCATCATCCAGAGCAGCACAAACAGGGCCTGCAGACTTTGAGGCCAACCGTGTACATGTCCGGTTTTCGAAATCCACCGTTTTCTTTGCTGATACCACGCTTCCCAGGTTTTGGCCGTCTCTGTAAACACAACAGCGTCAGGACTATCACAATAGTCAATTCCCTCTGGCGAAGCCTCGAAAAAATCGCGGAGAAGCAGAACGTCATCCCCCGAAGGGAGCGCCACATGAGAAGTATAGCCACCGAGGGCTTCCCACTCGGCCTTGCTGAAGCACAAATTCGCGCCTGAGCATAACATGGGCATGTTCCAGCGAAGCGATTGCTTGGCAATGCCCCATAAAGAGGCGCTTTCGTACACAGTCATGGTCTGGAGCCAGCTGTCGTTGGCTTGCTGTTTTATGAGTACCGGTCCGATGATCATCCGTGAACCGGGTTGGAGACTCTGTCGAAGGGTTTCAACCCAACGTGGATGGTGGCTGCAGTCGGCGTCGGAGCATAAAACCCAAGGCGTCGTAGTCGCATTTATTCCCATCGTTAGGGCTTGTTTTTTGGAGCCTGTGGCCGCCTCACGGCGGATGACTTTAGCTTTCAATTCGGGTTGATTCTCCAGACTGAGGGCAACCGTTGAGGCATCATCGACCAAAATAATTTCGTCGTCGGGCTCCAATTCAAGCGAAGCCAATGAGCGGCATAATGGCCCAAAGTGATCGTTTTCGTTGCGCAGTGGAATAACCACTGCCATAGGTTCGCGTACCGAAGTATTGCGCTGCACAGCGGAGCGCTTTTTGGGCCAGTAAAGATAAATGGCCACCAACAAAGGTAAAACGAAGGCAAACACGGCGAAATGTAGCAGAATTCCTCCTTACCTTGCACGCAGATGAGCAAAGAGCGCATTATTTTGGGAATCGACCCGGGCACGAACATCATGGGCTTCGGAGTTATTCGGGTAGAGGGCAAACAGATTCAACTGCTCGACATGGGTGTGCTCAAAATGAAAGGGCAAGACGAGCAAGCCATTCGCTTGAGAGAGATTTTTGAATTTACCAGTCGACTGATTGATCGGTGGAAGCCTGATGAACTGGCGGCTGAGGCTCCTTTTTTCGGAAAAAACGTGCAGTCGATGCTTAAGCTTGGGCGCGCACAAGGCGTTGCGCTGGCTGCGGCTCTGCACCGCGACATTCCGGTTGCCGAGTATGCTCCGCGTACGATCAAGCAAAGCATAACAGGACGTGGGGCTGCCAGCAAGGAGCAGGTTTCGCTCATGCTTCAGCGCATCTTAAGCCTTCGCGACGAGCAAATGCCTCAGTATATGGATGCAACAGATGGGCTCGCAGCTGCGGTTTGCCACTACTTCCAAAGCACAAAACAGAGCTTACAGTCGGCCGCGCCCCAAAAAACAGGCACTGGAAAGGCCAAAAAAGTATCGGGATGGCAAGCCTTTGTAGCCAGCCATCCCGACAGGGTTAAGCAATAAGCCTAAAGATATTGTTGAATACGCAAGGCCACTTCGGCCAATTGGTCATCGCTGACGCGGTGTTTCTCCTTGCCGAAATTCATGTCGCCGATGGTTTGAAGCGGAATCAAATGCACGTGGGCATGCGGCACTTCTAAACCAACCACCGACAAACCCACTTTACGGCAAGGAATGGCGGCATGGATGGCCTGGGCTACCCTTTTCGAAAAAGCCATAAGCGCCTGGTATTGTGCATCATCTAAGTCGAAAAGATAATCCACTTCCTTCTTGGGAATAACCAGTGTATGTCCTTCCACCAAAGGAAAAACATCCAGAAAAGCTAAACAGTGTTCGTTTTCAGCAACAATATGGGCGGGAATTTCCCGGGCCACAATCTTCGAAAACAAGCTATTGGCCATGCTTAGCGTCCGATTTCTAAAATTTCAAGATTCACTTTTCCTGATGGAACCTGAACCTCCACCTGGTCGCCCACTCTTTTGCCGAGCAATGCTTTGGCAATCGGCGAGCTGATCGAAATCTTCCCTGACTTTAGATCGGCCTCGTTTTCTGCAACAAGGGTGTAACTCATTTCTGCCTTGTTTTGCAGATTTCGGATTCTCACCTTAGTAAGAATCAAAACTTTAGAGGTATCGAGTTTAGATTCATCGATGACTCTGGAGTTCGCCACAAGGTCTTCCAACTTGGCAATTTTCATTTCCAGAAGTCCTTGTGCTTCTTTGGCAGCATCGTATTCGGCATTTTCTGAGAGGTCGCCTTTGTCGCGGGCCTCGGCAATTTGAGCAGAAATTGAGGGGCGCTCCACGCTACGCAGGTGCTCTAGTTCTTGTTGAAGCTTCTTAAAACCCTCTTCGGTAAGATAGGTGATGTTCGACATATGCTGAACAATTAGGAGTATTAATGACAATAAAACGGAAAGACTCTTCAGGCCGAAGAGTCTTTCCGTTTATGGCAGCTAAGGTAGATAAGCTGCTTGAAAAAACAAAATTACTTAGAGATTGATTCGCGCCCCGATGGTGTGTACACCAGAGAAAGGGTTGGTAGCGCGGTAGGCGTAATCGAGGGCGAAGGTAGAAGTACCTTTCTTTGAGAAAGGAGCCTCGATGGTAAAACCTGCCGTTGGTCCGGTAAGCGCAGAAGTACGTGTAATTCCTGCACTTTCAAGGATTGGATTAGCCTGTGAGGTAATTTCCTGAGTGTAACCTCCACGCACCATGAAACGCTTGTTGAATGCGTATTCCAAACCAAAGTTGAGTTGGTCGCGAGAGAACGAGTTAGAGTTGAAGTTTGCAGCAACGGTAAGCTGATGCTTCTCAACCCAGGTAAAGATGTAAGCTCCACCGATATTCAATGCAGAAGGCAATTCGAAAGCCTCGTTACGTTGAGAAATGGTCAGCTGGGTTCCAGTGCTGGGTACAGTTCCGCGGAACGACAAACCATCACCGTTGAATCGCATGCGAGGACCCACATTTTTCAAAGAAATTCCGAATCGGATATTCTCTTTCTTCCCGGTGATGTATTGTACTCCGGCATCAAAAGATACACCGGTTGCACGCACGTCGGAAATCGCCTGATTGATAGCCCGAACGGTCAATCCACCATAAATTGAATTGGAAAACTCCTTTGCGTAGGAAAGACCGATATTGGTAAAGGTGGGCGAAAAGGTACCGATGCCTCCTTCTGGTGCGTCTTCAGTAGTGATGTCGATATCACCAAAGTTCATTGACATTACCGACAAACCGATGGTTCCGGTTTTTTCCTTGCCGACAGCCTGAGTAAGTCCAAAAGCATTGATGTTAATCCCAGAGCCTGCCAACCAGGAATTGTAGGCAAACACCAACTCAGTTTTCTTGGTGAACGCTGTACCGGCTACATTCAGAAACTGCGCCTCGAGACCTCTTACCATAGAGGTGTTGGCTCCAGCCCATCCTGAACTGCGGGCAAATGGGTTGATCAGCAACTCCGTTGCTCCTGCCTGACCGATACGGTCTTCGTTTCCGGCCTGAAGGTTTCCGGCTGATATAACTACTCCAGTGGCTACTGAGAGAAGTTGGATATAGAGATTCTTCATGATTTTCGTCTTTGTAGGAAACACTTTAGGATTAGAACGAGTCAAGGTCAATTGGACGCATTACACCGAACCACTTCACCACCTTCTCACCTACTCCCGGTACTTCCACATGGATGATGTAAACACCACTGGCGATGTTAATGCCCACCTGGTTTTTCAAGTCCCAATCCAACGAAGTCTTGGAATCCGACTTCTCGTAACGACGAATCAAGGTTCCGTTGGTGGTGTATATCGTGATGGTACACTTCTCCGGTATGTTGGTAATCTTCACACGGTTATCGAGCTGACCTCTTTCATACGAAGAGAACGCATAGTATGGATTCGGTACCACATTGATGATGTCGAGCGCCGCCTCGCTGATGTTCGCATCTCCCTTGCGGGCTGCTATATCGGCTGTGTTGAAACGGTACAACGGGAAGTTGTCGTTGCTCGGGTTGGCCGAACTCTCCGACGCATTGTAATTGGTAGCGTATGGACGGTTCACTCGAAGCTTGATGGTTACATCGCTGGCCAGGTAGGACTGATTGGCCACTCCCAACGGAATGCCTACCCAGCTGCAGTCGCCAAACACCCGACGCTTACCAGCCGAAGCGCCCGTGGCCAACTGATTCTGCATCCATGATCCTTCGTCGTAACGTGGCATCTCATTGGCCGTGTTGCCATTGTGGTTGAACACGTAAATGAAGTGCTTACCACCTAAAATGTTCTGAACATTGCCATTGTCGAAGATAATCGACCGGCTGCTCGGGTTAAAGCGCATATCGCGGCCATTGTCTTCCGTCAAGCGGGATGACTCTCCGAAGGCGATGTTAAGTCGCTCGCCAGTTTCGGTGTTGATCGCATAACCCGGGAACCAGCCCATACCTGTTCCTGTTCCATCGGGCTGACCATCTTTGCCCACACTTGGAGCAATACG
This sequence comes from Bacteroidota bacterium, assembly GCA_947459155.1. Classification (GTDB taxonomy): domain Bacteria; phylum Bacteroidota; class Bacteroidia; order M30B66; family M30B66; genus CAMCXT01. Next base: position 21,757 of record CANHCM010000001.1, read on the forward strand.
CATATCCAGCTTCTGGGCTCCTCCTTGTGAGAAGGCCGGATCGTCGTTGGTCTCCAGTACCACACAACGCGACCATTTGCTCTGATCTGCCGTAATCACCACATCTACACTCGCTGTTTTACCCAGCGATGCTACCGTTTGGATTACTCCCGCTGTTGAGTAGGCAGGTCCATGATCGGCACGGCTTACCAACGAGAACGGAGCCCAGGTTCCACCAAGCACTTTTTCATATTCCTGCAATGAGTCTAAGCCAAGGTAATCGTCGCAGCTTGGATCATCTTCGCTGGTCAAAATTCCCGAACGGATCCAGTTGGCCGCATTGTCGCAACCCTCTTCATCGGAGAAGAACTGCAACCAACGCTTGGTATTGTCGCTAAAGGCTAAGGAGGCACCAATAAATCCGTTGCCGGTCTCCGGACTCACGCCCGCACGCAACACCTGACCCACCGAAACACTCAAGCCCCACTGCGCAATCACCTGTTCAACAGGGTAAGCCAACGTTGTATCGCTGTTTACTGTTTCACCATTGAAGGTCAAGCTCCAGCGACCGTTGTTGTTTACGTTATCTAAACGGAACTCAAACTCGCCATCTGGAACCGACAGCGGGTCGATAACTTTGATGTTGGCAGGAGCCGCGTTTTTCTTAAACACAGGGTTCTCCATCCAATATGGCGCTTTAAGAATCTCCTCTACCGACTCATCAGACAGGTCGGTGAACAAACCACCATTACCACGACCCTCGATGCGGGTCATCGATGGAATCTCGCCGTACTCAGCCTGAACCAATGTTCCTCCAAAAGAAGGTGAGTTGATGTGTGGAATGGCCGAATAAGTCTGAAGGGTTGGGAAACCTTGGGTTTTACGTCCCGACAGATACGTAGAGTTAAATGAGTTATCCGTTCCAACTGAGTTGGCATACGAAAGCACCAGGAAGTAATACGTGCGGTGGTTTACCAAGCGGGCATCGCCGGTTGCAAACGCGTCGTTAAGCACCCTGAAGGTGTTGCGGATACCCTTGTTATCGCCGTTTACCTCCAATACCGGTACATTCTCTTCAATGGCCACGTCGAAATAACGGTTCACAATCTGAGCTACACCATCCTGAACGTCGCACTGTGCAATCAAACGTGCACGGTTCGGATCTTTCAGGTCGTTTGCAGTTACAGTCGCATCGCGCAACTGGAAAATCTGATAACCCTGGAAACGGTATTCTACATCACCAAAGCCTGGAATTGCAGTAGTATCTGAGTAACGCTGAACATTTTTAGTGTCAGAGTTGATGAAGTTGAGAATAATCTCTCTATCCAACTCAACCACATCAACAAATGGAGCATCAGGTCCGTTGATGATCGCGAAGCAGTTGTCGAAAAGTGCTTGAGCATCGTCATCTACCACACGAAGGAGTTCAACAGAGGCCGCTGGACCGCCAGAAGGAGCCTGCGCCCAAACAGCACCAACAGTAATGGTGTTCACTGCACCCGGCTCAAGCGTAAACGGTCCGGCAGATTGAAGGAAACGACGGTCGAATGGAGTGTTACCTACTGAAGCTTCATCCCATGGAGTTTGGGGCAAACAGTTTGAACTCACACCATCTACAATCTGTCCAACACCAAGTGGGTCGGTGTCGCCAGGGAACATGAAGTTTGTTGCAGTACCTGCACCATAACCGTTCGCTCCATAAATCATTTGAGTACCATCTTTCCAACGCCCACGGAGGTAGTTGTAAATATCTTGAGCGTCTTCAGGGTTACCGAGAATGGTGAAATCGTTGTTGTAGTAAACGTATTTGGACATACCAATACGCTCATTGTCAATAATTCCATCACCGAAGCCCAGACCATTAATCGCTTTAGGTTCAACGCATGGGTCAGGATTACCATCAAGGCTATCATTATCCATGAATGGGCCCGCGAAGAAGTCCAAACCAAAGGCAGGAGGGAACTCACCGTAACCAACAGCGGTTTCATCCAAAGGGTCACCATTAAAGGTGTAACCCAAACCACGTCCCACATCACATCCTACGTAGTCATCCTGATAGTTTCCAACGTCAGAGTCAACCCACTGTCCAAAATAAGTCTGTTGTACAGAGAATGTTGAACGATTAATAATCTCGTAGTTGTAGAATGTCATGTTATTCAAGGCGTTGTTGGTCGCAAAAGCGAACGCCTGTGCACGAATTTCCAGGCCGATAGGGAAACCACCGGTTTCAGAGTGGATGTTTCCTTTATCGTTAAATACCCACCACAAAGTTTGGTCACCGAAAAGACGAGCCTGACAGCCCAGAGAACCGGAAATATCATACGCGGGGTGTTCTGGAATTCCAGCAGTATCGCGGAATGTTGGATCATACAATCCGTCGTTGTTCAGGTCGATAAATGGTGCCAGCTGCAAAGCAAAACCTGAGGCAGCATCTCCATTGCCCGGCCATGTCTCGATGGCTTCACTTGGCGAAGGGCTTAGACCCAATACATATTCTTCTACTTCCTGACGGGTAATCTTCCAGTGTCTATCGTAAGCGAGACATACATCAGAAGTCACACTAGCATCAACCAGTTTTAATGGGCCTGGCCAGAAGTCATTACCGGTTTGGCGATAAGTCATCGCAGCTACCTTCAGGTTACCTCCGTTGTCTACCCCACCAATCCAAAGGGCTGAGGCGAAAGCAGAGTGTTTGTTAGAGCCTTTAGGCACCTCATAACGAGGAGCATTATTCAAGTCCCACCACATGTCGCCCGATGTAAAAATCAGGGCGCGAACGTTGTTCAAATCCAAGTCGGTACGACCGGCACCTGGAGCGCAAGCCGCAGCACCGGAATTGGTGCCGGTTGGCGCAGCAACCTTGCCGCCGTTAAGTCCGACATTCTCTCTTGCCGACGCTTGAACTCCAAGCAGTACTGCAATAGCAGAAATATAGAGGCTAAGTTTCATGGTACTCAGTTTTTTAAAAATCAGAAGTTAAGAATGGCACCGATACGAATGATTCGTGGACGGGCGAAATTGTTGGGATCGTTGATTTTTGCAGTGTACAAGTCAGCGAATGAAATAGGATCAACTTGACCGGCAATGATAGGCTGAGATGTAGCTGCGTTGAGGAATCCATCATCATTAGGGTTACCTGTTGCACGGTAAACACCTACCACGTTGCGTGCATCGAGTAAGTTCTGAACGAAGCAGTAAATCTGTAAATCGGCTGTCTTACGTTCGTCTCCTTCTTTCTTACCATACTTCAGGGTAAAGGTCTTATCCACACGCATGTTGATACGGAACTGGAATGGCAAGCGTGAACCGTTCAATGAACCTTTCAGCTGAGGACGGTTGGCAATACCGAAAGCTCCATCCTGAGTAAACACAGCTGAACGGCTGTAAGGAGTTCCTGAGTTGGCCAAAACCACAAAGTTTACACCTGAATTTGCGAAAATGTCCTTACCAAACATTCGTGGACCGTTGTACAATTTGCCTTCATCAAAGCGGAAGTCAAAAGTGGTTTGGAACTGGTGGCGAACATCGAAGCTTAATGGAATAGTAGTTCTCAGGTTAGGCTGACCTGATTGAATCAGGTTAAGACCGGTAGATGAACTTGAACCTGTACCATCGGCAAACTGAAGTGTATAGTTTGCAGTAAGTCGCACATTTCCTGTACGGCGTAAATCGTAGGCAAGCGACATCCCTTTAACGGTACCAAAGTCGATGTTACCGAAAGTGGTGTAGTTTACCGGATACGCGTAGTTCACCGGAATTACCTGAATCAGATTGCGCAATTCGCGGTAGAAGGCAGAAATGGTCAAAGCTGAGCTTGAGTTCAACGCTTGCTTGAAGCCCACTTCGTAGTCGATGGTACGCTGCGGCTGTAAGTCAGGGTTGTTGATTACGTTTCCGATGTTATTGGCGATAAACAAGTAATCAAGCGGATCGAAACGCACCCCGTCGGTTGGACGCTGGGTAAGTACGTCGTAGTGAGCGAAGAACTGCGCTACGTCGGAAATTGGGAACTGGAATGCAATACGTGGCATCACGTTCCACTGTGGTTTGTAGTCGCGGAATGCAGATGAACGCAACACCTGATTGTCGGGATCCAATAGAGCCGGAGTTGCACGACCAGTAGATGAAGACTGGGCGATTACGATTGGATCGGCTACTTCCTGACCATCGCGATTGAACCAACGGTTTCCGGTACGGTAACCAACAATGTTGTCTACATCTTGTAAGTTGGTGTTGTTGATGTCGCGCACATATACTACGTAGTCATCACCAATGTTTGCCGGGCGCTCGTAGTCGTTAGCGCCATAGGTAAACTCACCGGCTTTACGAGTTTCGTACAACACGAATGGATCGATAGGCACAGGCTGATTGGCATCGAAGCGGTCGACACGAACACCCACGTTGAAAATCAAATCGCGGAAAGCGAACTTGTCCTGGATGTAACCGGCATAATAAAGCGGCGTGAAGGCTCCAACCTGACGTGAGAAATCACCACGGCTGTCGCGATCGTTGAAGAAACCGTCGAGCGACTGACGGCCGCGTACTTTGTTACCATATGCATCGTAACCAAAGTATGATACCAAAGAGGCGCCACCACCACCGTTGAACAACTCGTCAGGACTAAACATGTCGATGGAGAAATTCGAAGGATTGAGGTTATCAATATCAATCCAATCTGTTCCATTCACGGCAAGTCCTAACTTCTCGCGCAAAGAGCGGTCGAAGGTCGACTGAGAAGATGCGTTGTAGAAACGGTTATAGTTAATGGTATCATTGAAGGCACCTTCGCTGTTGAATACGGCAACTGGGTTGGCCAGATCGAGCTGCTCAATATGACGGTTTGTCAACTGACGCATGATTGTCCACAAGCGCTGAGGCCCGATAAAGTAGTTACGGTCGGTGCGTTGTTCGATTTCGAAACCGAAAGCGATTTCGTGACCTTTAATATCGACCGAAGCGTTACCGGTTAAACGGAACTGTTCGTTGTTGGCCTTCTGCCATCCATCCCAGTTAAAACCGGTATTCTGGTAGAGAGAGTAAACAGCGTCGGGGTTGTCACCGTTCAACAAACCACCACCCTGGATAACCTGGAAGAGGTTTTCAGAAAACCCTTCGATGATTCCATTGCTTTGGTTATAATATTGAGTGGTGTAATTCGAGGTAAGCGGGTTGAGTGGTGATGGCTCATAAGCGAAACGTGTATCGCGGAAACCATTTTGAACAAAGCCACCTAAGATAGCGGTACCAACTGTATCGAAGCCAAACTGATAGAATGGCACTTTGGTAGTGGTAAACTGACCCACGTGTCCGTAGTGGAAGAAATTCTCACGGTGGCGGTTGTTAAAACGCTCAATGTTGTTTGAGGTATAGTCGGCCTGAACGGTGTAAAAGAAGTTCTTAAAGTTCGAGGCTGACTTCTCTTGCTCTGTGGAGCTTCCACCAAATCGCTGGGTGAATTTACCATACACACGGTAAGTGTTGTCGATTCGACGTGGGTTATTGTCGAAGTTAAACATGGTAAATGTATAAATCGACTCAAAGCGATCGAAATAATCCCATGTTCCACCTAAGGTGAAGTTGATGTTCTCGCTCAAACGGAAGTCGATTTTACCGGCCATGCTCACACGGTCAGCGCTGAAATTCGGACGGCGCTTCACTACTTCAAAATCGCTTGAGCGCACATACTGTGCATTCAGAACGTTACCGATACCGAGTGGTGCCGGGCGAAGCGGGTTGGCCGAGATTTCGTCAAGACGGTCCTGGCGCAAACGAGTAATTCCAACAGCAGAAGGATCACGATCAGCCTCACGGGTTAGCTCTGAGGAGAAGAAGAAACCAATAAAGGGCTTCTTGGTTCCGTCGGCCATTTTCTTGGAGGCAATCGGTCCGGTAAGGTTAAGACCAAGGAGGTTATAACCGTATCCATCTACGGAACGAACCAATTCGAGACCTCCATTAAATTGTGGAGAAGGACCGCGGGTAGTGATAGAAATCACCCCACCGGTAGCATCTCCGAACATGGCCGGAACCCCTCCGGTAATGATCTGAATTTGTTCGATACCCTGCTGAGGAATGTTGGTTGACCCTCTCACCTTGATACCGTCTACAAAGTAAAACGTGGCGTCATCCCGCGAACCGCGAACGTTAATCGCGTCGCCTTCATCGGCTTGTGTTACCCCGGCAGTAGTGGCGGCCACCGACTGGACACTTCGGGTCGGAAGCGCATAAATCTCCTCCTTTGTTACTGTTTTACCCGTGTAGTCATCAATCAGAGGTACGTCGTACTCCACTACTTCGAAGGTGGTAATTTCCACAACCGACGACTCTAATTTCACGTCGAGTGTTGTGATTTTCCCCCCGGAGATTACAACTCCAGTAGTTTTGATGGGTTTGTAACCAACGTAAGTCGTCTTCACTTCATACGAGCCTGGGTTAATAGGCTTGATGAGGAATTCCCCGTTGATGTTAGATTGTCCGGCTCCAGCCTGAATCCCTCCATTCTCAACGACTACGTTGGCGAACGGAATGGGCTCTCCGGTTTTGGCATCAGTGATGGTTCCCTTCAATGTTCCGGCGCCTGTTTGAGCCAGAGCCGCAACAGAGAGAGAAAGGATGCCAACAAGTGTCAGGTAAAAGTTTCTTACCATACTCTGTAGGTTAAAAGATCCACGTTTTTTCAAGGTTGCTAAGATAGAAATTGAATGTGTCGGGCTTAAAAATTTGATAAAAAATAGATATCTATCTGTTAACCAAATCGTTAAACTCGTTATTCTCCTCCAACTTAAGCTGATTGCAACCAGTAAAAACCGGCTTAAATCGGATTCAAATCACTGATAACTAATTCATTGAGAAATTCGCAATGCTGTTTTAGCCTCTATTCCTCCCCCATTTTAAATTTAGCATACTCACTTTCAAACCTTTAACTACAATTTCAACTGCCTTGCGAAATTTCCTGTAACAAAAGTGCTGCGTATTTCGTCGCCATGCAAAGACAAGATGATGGCTTTATCGCTTCGTTTTTGGCCTGCTTTTATCACAAAGAAGGAGGCATTTCATGTAATATACTGAATATCATATATTTGAAGCATAACATTACAGTAATACTAAAATCGTTTTCGCTTCTTTTTGCGGTTCAGTTTATCAGATTGCTTGCGGGCTTTCTTCATCCGCTTCTTGGTAGCCTTGTCTTGAATATCAAGGTGACGTTTCTTTAAGCGCTCTTCTGCTTTGCGCTGTTTCTCAATCTGTTTCTCCTTCTTCTTCCGCAATTCCTTCTTTTGCTTTTCGCTCGATTTGGGCTTTACCTGGGCATCGGCACTGCCAACCACCATTACGAGTAACATAATGAGTGTCCAGATTCTGAATCTTAACATATCCTGAGTTTCCTGTTTAAGCTGAGCAGATATACGATAAATTTGTCAATCGACGTTTCGGAATTATGTTTTGGAAAAATTTACGCTTCCTCGCCCTCTTCGCACTCCCCCTTTTTTGGGCTTGCAAAAAGGAGAACATCAACGAGCAGCTTGGAATTCCATTCGTGAACGTATCGCGATACATTTTCTTAAACGACCCCTTGTACACCAGTTTAAATCCCATTGGTGGTTTTGCCTTTATTGATGGTGGCTCGAGAGGAATTGTAGTGTATCGCCGAAGCTTCGATGAATTTGTAGCTTTCGACCGCCATTGCACCTGGCAAACTGAACAAGCCTGCCAAATTCAACCCGACACGGCTACTACCGTTTTGCTCAACTGCCCTTGCTGCACTTCCCGATTCTCTATTGTAGATGGCGCTGTGATGAATGGTCCGGCCATCAATGCGCTGTTGCCTTACAGGGCTCAAATTAGTAGCCCGGGAACACTACATATATATAATTGATTATTCTCCCTTTGGAGTTTGAGCTATGGTAGGTCAGAAATAAGCAAACCGATGCTATCCTTCCTGGCGTTTAGAAATCCTATAAATCGCCTGAAATCAAAGGCATTCAGAACTACCTAAACGAACATCGGCCGGAATAGCGGGAAAAACTGAATTGCCCTTTCCTTTTTGTACGTTTGCAGCGCTGTGCGCATCCACCATCAACACTTGCAGGAACCTTTTCCGGTAAACCCGGTAGTTACTGTCGGAACTTTCGACGGAGTACACCTTGGTCATCAAACCATACTGTCGCGGCTGCGCGAAACGGCCCAACGCTTAAAGGGCGAAACGGTGGTCATAACCTTCGACCCGCACCCCAGGGCCGTGTTGCGACCCGATGATGATTCGCTGCACATTTTACAAACGGTTACGGAAAAGGCTGAAAGACTCGACGCTTTGGGCATCGACCACCTGCTGATTCTCCAATTTACCAAGGAATTCTCTGCACTGAGCTACAACGAGTTTGTAGAACAGGTGCTGGTGAAAACCGTGGGCACCCGACATCTGATTGTTGGCTACGACCATCAATTTGGAAGAAACAGAGAAGGCTCCTTTGCCAATCTGCGCCAAATGGGAAGTTTATTCAACTTCAACGTGGAAGAAATTCCGGCCCATGAAATCGACGAAGTAACCATTAGTTCCACACGAATTCGTAAAGCCTTACTAAGCGGCGAAGTGAGTCATGCCGCAAGCTATCTTGGTTATCCTTACAGCCTAAGCGCCAATGTTGTAGAAGGGAATCAAATAGGTAGAACCATTGGCTTCCCAACCGCAAACCTGGAAATTCCAGGCGATCGGAAATTAATTCCGGCCAATGGCGTTTATGCTGTAACCGTTCGCCACCAAAAAAACGTATACGCCGGCATGCTTAACATCGGCTTTCGACCAACCGTTTCGAACATGCAACAAAGGGTTGCCGAAGTGCATCTGTTAGAGTATGAAGGGAATCTGTATGGACAAGTACTTCAGGTTGAGTTTGTTGAACGCATTCGCGATGAGCAGAAATTCGAAAGCCTTGAGGCCTTGGTTGAACAGTTACACCGAGATAAAGATCGGGTTAGAGCGATTTTCAAACGATGAAGTTTAGGCTCCTTTTATGCTTGCTGATGACAGCCTCTTTATGGCTGGAGGCACAGCCGCGCTATGCGCTTGATGGCAAGGCATATACGAGCCTCAAAGCCGCACTGTTGGAGCCCGACTCGGTGGTCATCCTGCGTTTACGCAGAAAGAAGCTCGACAGCTTTCCGCCCGAAATCCTGCAATTCAAAAATTTAAGAGAGCTCGATCTTGGGAATAACCGCATCACGGCTTTGCCGGAAAACATCGGAGTGCTTGAAAATTTGGAAATTCTAAACCTGGAACGCAATAAAATCAAGGTGGTTGGGAAAGAAATTGGTCAGTTGAGACGCCTTCGTTACCTCGATTTAGGTTTGAATGAAATTGAAGTTTTGCCCAATGAATTGGGGAAGCTTATCAATCTGGAGTTTCTGCAAATCTGGGGTAACGAGATTACCTCACTTCCACAAAGTGTTTCAAAACTGGAGAACCTACGCTGGCTCGACATGAGGGCCATCATTCTTACGCCTTCTGAGCGGGCCAACATCAGCGATTTGTTGAGCTCAAAAACAGAGGTTCTGCTTTCGCCCGATTGCAATTGCGGGAAATAAAAAAGGACAGCCCGAAAGCCGTCCTTCATTCTGTTTTTCGATTTACACTAAATCTTAAGCGGCCTTGAGTCGCGACAATTTAAGCTTGTCGAATTTCTCTTTGGCGTAGGTTTCTGTGAGCACGAACTCCTTTTTCCCGGCCTGTGAAGGAAGCTCAAACATCAGATCAGTAAGCAAGCCCTCACAAATTGAGCGCAAACCACGAGCACCGAGCTTATATTCAATCGCCTTGTTGACAATAAAGTCGATTACCCCTTCGCCAAACTGTAAGGCCACACCATCCATTGCAAAGAGCTTCTGATACTGCTTCACGAGCGCATTTTTGGGCTCTGTGAGAATTCGTTTCAGGGTCTCGGCATCCAACGGATTCAGGTATGAAACCACCGGCAAGCGGCCAATTAACTCGGGAATCAGGCCGAAGCTTTTCAAATCCTGCGAGTTTACATATTGCAGCAGATTGTCCTTATCTACCCACTCCTGCTCTTTTCCACTGGAGTAGCCAATGGTTTGGGTTTGCATCCTGCGGGCAATCTTTTTATCGATTCCGTCGAAGGCTCCACCGCAAATGAAGAGGATGTTTCGGGTATCAACCGGAACCATTTTCTGCTCCGGGTGCTTACGCCCACCTTGTGGCGGCACATTCACCACCGAACCTTCGAGAAGCTTGAGCAGACCTTGCTGAACGCCTTCGCCTGAAACATCGCGGGTAATTGAGGGATTGTCGCTTTTGCGGGCAATCTTGTCGATTTCATCGATGAAGACAATGCCACGTTGGGCGGCCTCTACGTTATAGTCGGCGGCCTGAAGCAAGCGCGCCAAAATGCTTTCCACGTCTTCGCCTACATAGCCCGCTTCGGTAAGCACGGTAGCATCGGCAATGCAGAAGGGCACATTGAGAATTTTCGAAATGGTTCGTGCCAGTAAAGTTTTGCCTGTTCCGGTTTCACCAATCAAGATGATGTTCGATTTTTCAATTTCGGTATCATCTTCTTTTTTCGAAGGTTTCTGAGTGAGGCGCTTGTAGTGGTTATACACCGCAACCGACAATACCTTTTTCGCGTCTTCCTGCCCAATTACGTAAGCATCCAAATGCTCTTTAATTTCCTGAGGCTTAATGAGCTTTATATCCTGACGAAGTGTACTCCCGGCCCTTTCGCTCAGTTCTTCTGAGATAATTGCATGCGCCTGATTCACGCACATATCGCAAATGAATGCGTCCAATCCGGCAATCAGAATGGCGGTTTCCTTTTTACTGCGCCCACAGAAGGAGCACTTTTCTTTGATTTTTTCCATAAAGGGCGTAAACAGATACGCGGAAAACGGTTATTTGTTGCGAACCAGAATTTCGTCGATCATACCGTATTCGCGGGCTTCAGCGGCGGTCATCCAGTAATCGCGATCGGAATCTCTTTCTACTTTGTCGTAGGGCTGATTCGAATGCAAAGCTATGATATCGTACAATTCCTTTTTCAACTTTTGAATTTCACGTGCAGTAATTTCGATATCCGAAGCCTGTCCCTGAGCTCCGCCCATCGGCTGGTGAATCATAATCCGGGCATGTTTCAGCGCTGTACGTTTCTTCGGAGCGCCGGCGCAAAGCAGCACTGCACCCATCGAAGCCGCCATTCCGGTACAAATAGTGGCCACATCTGGAGCAATATATTGCATCGTGTCGTAAATGCCTAAGCCTGCATATACTGAACCTCCCGGGCTATTCATATAAATCTGAATGTCTTTTTTCGCATCCACACTTTCGAGGAACAGCAACTGCGCCTGAACGATATTGGCCACATAATCGTTAATGCCAACACCTAAAAAAATGATGCGATCCATCATCAAGCGCGAAAAAACATCCATCTGGGCAATGTTTAACTGGCGCTCTTCAATGATGGTCGGCGAAATGTAATCGGCCGTAATCGAAGTGTAGTTGTGTAATGTGGCTGAACTGATTCCGCGGTGCTTTACCGCAAATTTTTGAAACTCGTCTGGTCTGAACATGGGTTGTAGGTTTGGTAAAAGCTAGTCATGAATTATGCCCGACAAATGGAAGCGCCAAATTGACGCTTTGTCTGACAGGCGAAATTTCTGCAAATTGAGTTCACAAGAACGAGGCATGTGCAGGAAGATTTCAACAGCAAACCGAAATCATCGGTGCTTTGTTCGAGTTCGGTGCGGGTTTGTTCCCCTATCGGGGGATGACATGCCGGTCGGTTTGGGACAATGTTAACGTCAAACGCCTTTCGATACGAATAATTTACTACTTTTGCCCATCTTTTAACACGAATTCAATTACAAACACATGGACAACAACGTAGCGGTAGACACCTACATTCCGTACAAAGTGAAAGATATCTCTCTGGCAGAGTGGGGGCGCAAGGAAATTAAACTTGCTGAGGCAGAAATGCCCGGATTGATGGCTCTTCGTCAGGAATACGGACCAACCAAGCCGCTCAGTGGCGCCCGTATCGCTGGCTGTCTTCACATGACCATCCAAACAGCCGTGCTCATCGAAACACTCGTTGAGTTGGGTGCTGAAGTAACCTGGTCATCTTGCAACATCTTCTCAACTCAAGACCATGCCGCTGCTGCAATTGCCGCTGCCGGTATTTCTGTTTATGCCTGGAAAGGTATGACCGCAGAAGAGTTTGACTGGTGCATCGAACAAACCCTGTTTTTTGGAAAAGATCGTCAACCCCTGAACATGATTCTCGATGACGGTGGCGACCTTACCAACATGGTTTTTGATAAATACCCTGAGCTGGCCGCCGGAATCAAAGGGCTTTCTGAAGAAACCACTACCGGTGTTCACCGCCTTTACGAGCGCATGAAGAAAGGTACGCTCCTCGTTCCTGCCATCAACATTAACGACTCCGTAACCAAGTCGAAATTCGACAACAAATACGGCTGCCGCGAGTCGCTCGTTGATGCCATCCGCCGCGCGACCGACGTAATGCTCGCCGGAAAAGTAGCCGTTGTAGCCGGTTATGGCGACGTAGGAAAAGGTTCTGCTCAATCGCTTTCTTCGCAAGGTGTTCGGGTTATTGTTACCGAAATCGACCCCATCTGCGCCCTTCAGGCTTGTATGGATGGCTACCAAGTAATGAAAATGGACAATGCCGTGAAGCAGGCCGACATTATTGTAACGGCCACCGGCAACAAAGACATCGTTACCGATCGTCACTTCCGTGCCATGAAGCACAATGCAATCGTTTGCAACATCGGTCACTTCGATACCGAAATCGACATGGCCTGGTTGAATGCAAACTATGGCAATTCCAAAGATGAAATCAAGCCTCAGGTAGATAAGTATACCGTAGATGGCAAAGACATCATTGTGTTGGCCGAAGGTCGCCTCGTAAACCTGGGCTGCGCCACCGGTCACCCATCGTTTGTGATGTCGAACTCCTTCACCAACCAAACGTTGGCACAACTCGAGCTTTGGACCAATACCTCAGCTTACGAGAAGAAAGTGTACACCTTACCAAAGCATTTGGATGAAAAAGTGGCCTTCCTTCACTTGGGTAAACTGGGTGCCGAACTCGATGTACTCGACGCAGAACAAGCCGAATACATTGGTGTAGATGTAAAAGGACCATTCAAACCGGAGTACTACCGTTATTAATACTTCGCTTTACGAACCTCAAAACCCCGCCCAACAGCGGGGTTTTGTTTTTTACAATATGCCCGAAGCATTTCCCTAAGCTCAGCGCAAACCACTTACTTTTGCCCAAATTCACGTTATGCGTTGCGAGATAATTACCATTGGTGATGAGATTCTGATTGGCCAGATTGTCGATACCAATTCGGCCTGGATGGCAGTGGAACTGAATAAAGTTGGCGTTGATGTGGTGCAGATTACCTCTATTTCAGACCAAAAGGGACATATTCTCAAGGCGCTGAACGAAGCCTCAACCCGGGCTGAACTCGTTTTAATTACAGGCGGACTTGGGCCAACAAAAGACGATGTTACCAAAGTTTGTTTGTGTGAATTTTTGAACTGTAAGCTGGTTTTCAACGAAGAACAGTTTGCCGTCGTGGAGCGCATTTTCAAATCGTTTGGCCGAACTGTCAGCGACATTAACCGCAAGCAGGCCGAAGTGCCCGAAGCCTCGGTATGCCTGGTGAATTCGCAAGGAACAGCCCCCGGAATGTGGTTCGAAAAGAACAACACCGTGTATGTTTCCATGCCCGGCGTTCCTTACGAAATGAAACACCTGATGCAAAGTCAGGTCCTGCCACGAATCCACGAGCGATTTGCCATGCCGGTTATTCTGCACCGTACCTTTTGCACCCAGGGCGTTGGAGAAAGCTTGCTGGCCAGTTGGATTGAAGACTGGGAAAACAATCTGCCCGAGCACATCAAATTGGCGTATCTGCCTTCAACAGGCATGGTAAGGCTTCGGCTCAGTGCGCGCGGAACCGATGAAAATCAGCTCAATTTGGAGTTGAAAAGCTTGGGAGACAGCCTGTACGCACAAATCGGGAAACACATTTACGCTGAGGGCGAGAAAACCTTGCCGGAAGTGATTCAAGAGATCATGATTGCTCGGAAGAGTTCTTTGGGCACTGCAGAAAGTTGTACCGGAGGAGCCATTGCCGCCATGCTCACAGCGATTCCAGGTGCCTCAGCCTACTTTCAAGGAAGCACAGTAACCTACAGTAATACTTTGAAAATGAAAGTTTTGGGCGTAAGTGAGAACAGCCTGAAAACCTTTGGGGCAGTAAGTGAAGCTGTAGTTCGGGAGATGGCCGAAGGTCTCCGAAAACTCTATGGTGTAGATTACAGCATTTCTGTTTCGGGCATTGCCGGGCCAGATGGGGGCTCAGAAGAAAAGCCTGTTGGAACTGTTTGGATTGGTATCGGAACGCCTCAAGGCACCTTTGCCAAACAGTTTCGGTTTAGCACCGACCGCGGCCGAAACATCCAGATGGCGTCATTATCGGCCCTCAACTATTTGCGGAGAATTCTACTTGGCATCGAAGATTAATCGCGAAATAATGCTGCTCCGCGATATCGAACGATACCAGTGGCTCGTGTAAGCCGGTACTCTGTTTCGATGAGTGTATCGAGTGGATTCAGAATGAAGTTACCCTGAATAACCAGCGAATCCTCGAAAGGCTGTTCGGGAATCGATAATGTATAAGGCTGCGCGGTAGCAAAAATGGTATCTGAAAGGGTTCCGTCGCTATTTTTCCAAAAGAGCTGTACCCGCGAACGGTCGTTTTCAAACACCCGAATGTCCATCAACCGAAGATCGTTGTATATAAATGTATTTTGCCCCGGACCCGCCTGAATAGAATCGTACCAGTCCCATTTACCGCGAAAAGGATCGGCATCGTAGCGACAATTCCCATCGTCGCTATCGGCTTTTGCATCGTAATTTCCTGCTTTAGGGTCGGTGCAGCCTTCGGTGTCGCAGGAAGAAAGCGAAAAACTAAGAGAGAGTGCAAAGATTAAGGAAGGAATTAGAAAGCGCATAGGTCTATTGGAGAAAGTCACACAAAAATAAAAGGCAACAAAAAAGGGGAACGCGAGCTCCCCTTTTTTGTTGGATGATTTTTTAGATTAGCTTCTTGTACCATTTACGGTGCAAGTAAATTCAGAACCATCAACTTCAAACGTGTAAGTAAGGGTAAGTGAAGTACCGCTGATTGAACCATTGCCGCTCAACAATGACTGACCATTACCCAAAGAACCTGGAACTACAGTAAAATTTGAACCGGTGACCGTTGCGTTTATAACAATTGCATCACCAAAACCAGCGAAATTTTTGATTGTGATCTGGTTAGTTGCACCTACACCAGCAGAAATTTCCATATTGAATGACTCACCTGGGATACAGCCATCGGTAGCGTTGTTATATTTTCCGATGAAAGCATCACGCTCGTAGGTGCAAGATCCGTCATCTTCGTCAGCTTTTTCATCGTAGTTGGTCGCTGTATCATCTGTACAACCTTCTGTGCTACAGCTTGTAAATGTTGAAACAAACATGAACATCGACAGCGAGAGGATAGCTGTACCGGTAATTTTGAGTGCCTTTTTCATTTGTGTTTTTTTTTTGCAAACATAAAAAAAGTTAAAACATGTCAATACCTTAAATGAGTAATGTATAAATTTGCTCCGTTTTAAAACAACACACTAAAAATGAAAAAAGGTCTTTTTTTAACTGTTATTGCAGGTTCCCTGCTTGTATTTGCCTCATGCGGAGGCAATGCTGATGCTGACAAAGCTAAAGCTGCTGCTGATTCTGCTCGTGTTGCTGACTCTTTGGCTGCAATTGCTGCTAAAGAAGCTGCTGCTGCTGACTCTGCTGCAAAAGCTGCTGCTGAGCAAGCTCGTTTAGATTCTATTGCTAACGCTGAGGCACAAGCTGCTGCAAGCAAAGGCGGTTCAAAAGGAAGCAGACCATCAGGTGGTGGCTCAACCACAAAGCCTGCTGAAGAGCCTAAGAAAACTGAGCCTACACCAGCTGGAAGCCGTGGTGGTGCTACAGGTGGAGGTTCAGGTGACACTAAAACCGGAACTGGCACTCCTGCCGGCAAGCGTGGAGGAATGAATCCAAAACAAAACTAATTAGCTGATATACAGCTAATTAAACGAAAAGCCTAAAAGCTTTTAACAAAATTTAACGATTTTGTTGGGAGCTTTTAGGTTTTTTTTATTTTTGTCCCGCTGAAACAATTCAAAAACAAACACACACAATGAAAAACGTATTTTTCGCAGTTGTTACCGCTGGTGTGGTAGCACTCGCTTCTTGCGGTGGAAACGCTGAAGACAAAGCTAAAGCTGCTGCTGATTCTGCACGCATCGCTGATTCAATCGCTGCTGTACAAGCTCAGGCTGCTGCTGATTCTGCTGCTGCCGCTGCTGCTGCTGCCGACACTACTAAGAAAGATTCAGCTGCTGCTGCCGCTCCTGCTGCTCCTGCAAAGTAATCTTTTAACACTGCAAAAAGCCCGGTGCTCTCAGAGTTCCGGGCTTTTTTATTTGGTCTCTTAGGAGCCGCAAGAATCACAGCCGCCCTTGCTCTTCGTTGGTTTGCGGTACAAGCGCTGCCACAGCCATACTGCCGCAGCCACAAATACACCGAAAACCAAGATTTCCTGCATGCTGCAAAATTAGGTTTTTCGGCTAATTTTGCCCGCAAATCCCCCGCTGAATGCAGCTCACTTTCGACCGTAAAGGCAAATCCGACGATCAACTCATCCAAATCTACCGGGAACTTCTGCTTCCCCGCATGATTGAAGAGAAAATGCTCAACCTCCTGAGGCAGGGCAAAATCTCGAAATGGTTCTCAGGCATCGGACAAGAAGCCATCTCCGTTGGAACAGTCATGGCCATGGATCAGGAAGAATACATCCTTCCCATGCACCGGAATTTAGGCATCTTCACCGGTCGGGGAATGCCTTTTCATCAGCTCTTCACCCAATGGCAAGGCAAGAAAAACGGCTATTCGAAAGGCCGCGAACGTTCCTTCCACTTTGGCTCCCAAGCCCACAAGATGGTGGGCATGATTTCTCACCTCGGCCCACAAATGGGCATCGCCGATGGCATCGCCTTGGCCCATAAACTCAAAAAAGAAAACCTCGTTACCGCAGTGTTCACCGGCGACGGCGGCAGTTCAGAGGGCGACTTTCACGAATCAATCAATGTGGCTGCGGTTTGGGACTTGCCCGTTATCTTCATCATCGAAAACAACGGCTACGGCCTTTCCACACCCTCATCAGAGCAGTTTCGTTTCAAGTCATTCACCGAAAAAGGGCCGGGCTATGGCATTCCAACCCGACAAGTAGACGGAAACAATGTACTGGATGTGTACGACGCGGTGAGTGAAATCCGCCAGAGTATCCTGAACGACCCGAAACCCTGGCTGCTGGAATGTATGACCTTCCGCATGCGCGGCCATGAAGAAGCCTCCGGAACCAAGTATGTTCCTCAAGAACTCTTTGATCTCTGGGGTAAAAAAGACCCGGTTCAAAACTATGAGGCCTGGCTGCTTCAGCAAGGAGTGCTCAGCGACAGTAAAATACAATCGATTCGGGCCGAGTTTAAAGCCTACATCGAGGAGGGCGTGCAGAAAACCTTCGCCGAACCCGAAATTGTACCCGACACGGCCGAAGAAATCGCCGATGTTTATGCGCCACATTCAAATACCGAAATCGCTCCGGCTTCTGCGAAAACAAGCACTAAGCGATTGGTAGATGCCATCTCCGACGGACTCGCACAAGCCATGGAAAAACACCCCGAATTGGTGCTGATGGGACAGGATATTGCCGAGTATGGCGGCGTATTCAAAATTACCGAAGGCTTCGTAGAGCGTTTTGGCAAAGAGCGCGTGAGGAATACTCCGCTGTGCGAGGCGGCCATTGTTGGTGCCGGACTTGGACTTTCCATCAAAGGCATGAAGGCCATGGTAGAAATGCAGTTTGCCGATTTTGTTACGGAAGGCTTCAACCAGATTGTCAACAACCTCGCTAAAATCCACTACCGCTGGGGCCAAAATGCCGATGTGGTGGTTCGTATGCCAACAGGCGCTGGCGTTGCTGCCGGTCCCTTCCACAGCCAAAGCAACGAAGCCTGGTTTACCCATACGCCCGGCCTTAAAGTGGTGTATCCGGCATTTCCGAATGATGCCAAAGGATTGCTCCTTGCCGCTTTCGAAGACCCAAATCCGGTGCTCTTTTTTGAGCACAAAGCTTTGTACCGCAGCATCAGTGGCGAGGTGTACGATGACTATTTCACCCTTCCAATTGGCAAGGCCGCATTGCTCAAAGAAGGTAGCGACCTGAGTATCGTAACGTATGGCTTTGGCGTGCACTGGGCCCTGGAAACCCTGGCCAGGCATCCCGAAATTCAGGCCGACCTCATCGACCTGCGTACCTTACTGCCGCTCGATGAGGAGACCATCTTCAATAGCGTTCGCAAAACCGGCAAAGCGATTATTCTCCATGAAGACTGCCTGAGCGGCGGATGGGGCGCCGAAATTGCCGCACGCATCAGCGAACATTGTTTTGAAGCCCTCGACGCTCCGGTTGTGCGTTCGGCAAGCCTCGATACACCGGTTCCATTTTCGGCCGAGCTGGAGTGGAACTTTTTACCCAAACAGCGCTTTGAGAAGCAGCTCCTCGAGTTGCATCAATACTAAGCCCCAGCTGGAAACCACACATGCTACCTGATCGCGGCACTCCCCATGTTTTCATCACCGGAGTAGCCGGATTTATCGGCTCTGCCCTCGCGCAACATCTGCTTGGGGCCGGATTTAAAGTGAGCGGGCTTGATAACTTCAGCTATGGAAGTCGCGAGCAAGTGCAAAATCTGCTCAAATATCCTGAATTTCAGTTTTTTGAAGCCGACCTTGAAGCATTTACCTTTCCGCGCGGCTGCAAGCCCGACGCCATTGTGCATCTGGCTTCCCTGAAAATCCCGAGGTATGGAAATGCCCTGAACACCTTGCAACACAACACAGCCGGAGTTGAAAGGGTGTGCCAGTGGAGCCTCGAACATCAGGCACATTTGCTCTTCACCTCAACTTCTGATGTGTATGGTTTGAGTACGGTCATCCCCTTTCATGAAGAATCGCCAACAGCCATTGGTAATCCAGCCGTTCCCCGTTGGTCGTATGCCCTGTCGAAACTGTATGGTGAACACCTCATTCATGCATTGGCTGAGGCCAAAGGACTTCGCTTCACCATAGCCCGCCTATTCGGCACCTACGGCCCCGGTCAACGCTACGATTGGTGGGGCGGCCCACAAGGGGTATTTCTTCGCCTGGCTGCCGCAGGAGAAACCCTTGAGGTGCATGGCGACGGACAACAAACACGTTGTTTCATCTACATCAGCGATACCGTGAAGGCCTTGCAGCTTCTGCTCGAACACCCGGCGGCCAAAGGGCAAATTGTGAATGTAGGCGCGTTTCCGGATGAAGAAATAAGCATGCTCAATCTCGCCAAAATGCTGTGGACGAGCATTCGTCCCAACGAGGAAGCCCGAATTAAGCTGGTGCCTTACAGTCAGTTTGGTCGCTACGAAGACGTGCAGCGCCGCGTTCCCGATCTGCAAAAAATCAGTGCAATGGGCTTTTTACCTGAGGTTCGGCTCAACGAGGGCTTAATGCGGTTGCGCGATTATTACCTCTCTACGCGATGAAGGAAGACGTTCAGCACTATTTCCTCATTCCGGTCTTTAATGAGGAAGCGAACATAGCCCTCCTGGCCGAAGACCTGAGTCGCTACGCGGATGACCTTTCGCCCTTCTTGGTTTTCATCGACGATGCCTCAAGCGATGGCACATGCACCGAAATATCGAGGCTTTTCCCCTCTGAGCGCTGTCAAATATTGAGAAAAGAGCAAAGGGCCGGCGCCGGCGATTCGTTCAACAGAGGCTTTTTGTTCTTACAAAGCCGGCTGCGTTCCCAGGATGTCGTGGTGATGATGGAAGGAGACGGAACTTCCGACCTGAGCATTTTGAAAGCACTCCTCAAAACGCTTAAGTCTGGTGCTGATGTGGCGCTGGCTTCGGTTTATGCCGAGGGTGGCGGATTTGATCAGACAACCTGGCTCAGAAAAAGCATCTCGGCATGTGCCAATGTATTGATGCGCTGGCGGTTTGGAATTCAAGCCCGGACGGTTTCGAGCTTTTACCGCGCCTTGAAGGGAAAATTGGTTCTACACCTGATGGAACGCTATAACCCGCTTATTGCCGAAAAAGGCTACACTTCGATGATTGAGCTGTTGATTAAGGCCGGCCGCTGTGAAGCCATCATTCTGGAGGTTCCCATGCAACTGCATTCCAAACGCCGCAAGGGCAAATCGAAAATGAGGATTATTCCCGTCGCGTTCGACTACCTTAAGCTCCTGCTGAAGCGTTACTAAGCGTACCTTTTTGCCTATGATTAGGGTCCCGAAGTAAATAGTCCTCGAATTTCTCGAAACAAGGGCGTTTAGTTCACGTAAAATACTACTTTTGCGGGGCCTTCGGGCAACCGGTATTAACCTATTTCTGCAGCCATGGACGATGATCACCCTGTACAAATCAACCAACCGCAGACTGGAACAAGTTCAGAAGCCGGAGCCTGGCTGCTGGATTAATGTTGTAGATCCCAGTGAAGAGGAGCTGGCCTGGCTCCTTAGAGAGCTTCCGTTTACGGAAGAGTACCTGCAAGACCCACTCGACATCGACGAAAAAGCCCGCGCAGAGCGAGACGAGGACGTATTGTTTACCCTCATTCGAATTCCGCACTTTCAAGGGAAAAAAGACGAAACGCCTTTTATCACCATTCCGCTGGGCGTGGTGATGAATAACGACTACATTGTGACCATTGCCAAAGAGGAAAACGTGATTATTCAGGAGTTTGAGAATAACCGCGTCAAGAACCTCAATACGGCGAAGCACTACCGCTTCTTGTTGCTCATCCTCTTGAAAACGGCTGCCAAGTACCTGATGCACCTGCGGGAAATCAACAAAACCGTTGACAAAATCGAGGATGCCTTGCAAGACAGCATGCGCAATCAGGATATTTTCGATTTGCTGAAGTATCAAAAGGCATTGATTTTCTACACCACAGCCCTTAAATCGAACGAGCTCATGATGGCAAGGCTCAATCGCCTGCAACTGCTCAGAACCTACGAAGAAGATGAAGAGCTCTTTCAGGATGTTGTAACCGAGTTCCAGCAAGCGATCGAGATGACCAACATTTCGAGCAACATTGTTGTGCAGATGACCACTGCGTACGCCTCGATCATCAACAACAACATGAATAAGATCATCAAGACACTCACCTTGATAACCATTGTGCTTTACGTGCCAACGCTTATTGCGAGTTTCTTCGGAATGAACGTGGAGCTCCCCGGCCAAAACAGTCCCAATGCCTTTGGTGTCATCTTAAGTATTTCACTGGCCTTAAGTGCGTCGATTTTGTTCATCTTCCTGCGGCGTCGCTGGTTTTAACTATGGGAACAGCGCTATTACAAAGGCCGGGCAGCCCTTCCCGCCCTACCGACTTCCAATTTAGCGAGGCCAAACTGCTCCTCGAGCAAGGCCGTTTTGCAATTCAGGCCGGCGACTTAAAAGAAGTTCGCTACCCCAGGAAGAACGTCGCATTTCTGGAATTAAAAAGCGGAGAAACCGTAGAAATTAATTACCCCAATATTCGTGGATTACTGCAGGCTGAGCTTGGCAGCTTCAACGAGAAAATTTCTTTCTTCGAAAGGGCTATGGGGCGGGGCATTTGGCCAATCGCGATATTTTTGGTGATGACCTTGCTCGTGATACTGAGCATTTGGTTCTGGCTTTTACCATTTATTGCCTTCAGAGCGGCCGATGCCTTTCCAAAAGAACAGGAAATCGAGCTGGGGAATACGCTCTACACCCAATACATGGCTTCGGAAAAGGTAGATTCGGCCGGTTCGGCTATGCTCAACGAATATGCCCGACAAATGCAGTTTCCCGGCGATTATCCCTTGCATTTTACCCTAGTGCAATCGGAAACGGTGAATGCTTTTGCCTTGCCGGGCGGACATATTGTGGTGTACTCGGGCATTCTCAAAGGCATGAAGCACGAAGGTCAGCTGGCAGCCTTGCTGGCCCACGAGGCCTCGCATGTTGTTCAGCGGCACTCTATAAAGTCGATGATGCGGGAATTGGCCGGCAGCATTGTACTCAACCTGGTACTCGGCGACGCCGGCGCGATGACCGGCACTCTCGCTTCTCAGGCGGAGGGCTTTAGAAGCCTATCGTATTCACGCAGTTTGGAAACAGAGGCCGACCTCAAAGGCTTGGAAATACTAAGAAACAACTCGATTGACCCCAAAGGGATGACCGACTTATTGCTTCAGCTCAACGAGGCGGGTGGAGGAGCTCATCCACCGGAGTTTTTAAGTACGCATCCTTTGCCCGAAAGCAGGATTGAACAGCTTCAGGAGGCCATTTCAACTGGCGGTGCTATGCGAAGCGATACCCTCAACCCTACCCTATTCCAACAGCTTAAATCGAAAGCGGCGTCGGCATTCTAACTCAAATTACCCTTGCTTACCGCCTTTAAGCCGTTCGGCAAGATGGCGAAAGTGTGTCCTCGACTCCTCAGTCCACCATTGCTTGAAGGTAGGCTCAAAGCTGGTTTGAAAATCGGTACGAAGCCTCATCAACAGGGCATTTCGGAAGTTCAGTTTGCTTTGGGCCCAAACCCGTGTGCTAAATTTAAGATAGCCTTTAAGCTTGGTTAAAGCCACTTGCTCCACCTCGGCCAATGGAACAACTGCCTGAACAAGTCCATTGGAAAGCGCTTCCTGAGGGCTATGCATTTTGCCATCCAACAAATACTGATAGGCTTTATTGCGGCCAAGCGCAAAACTGTAGAGGTGATAAATGGTTTCGGGAATAACAATTCCGATTTCAACCTCGTTGAGCCCAATTCGGTAAGGCCCTTCGGCCATCACGCGGTAGTCGGCACAAAGGGTAAACAGCGTACCGCCAGCCTCACAATGGCCGGTAATGGCATTCACCAATGGTTTGGGGAATGCCACCATTAATCGAAGCAAACGGTCGAAGTCGCGCCAAAAATCGAGCACCTTAATCTCGTTATACTCGTAAATCTCAATCAAATCGAGTCCTGCCGAGAAGAATTCGCCTTGCCCGGTGAGCATAACTCCGCGTACTTGTTCATTGGCCTTGAGCTCGAGAATTGCCTGGGTAAGCTCAGAAATTAACAATTGGTTAATGGCATTGGCTCTTCCTCTTTGCAGGCGGATGGTAGCAATATCACCCTCGATGGTTGTGCTGATGGTTTGCATAGTCAGTGGTAGGCAGCGAATTTAGGCGAAACCGACAAATCCATCACCTTTGAATAAAGCGATGAGGAAATAATCCCTCCATTTGGCCGTTAACCTGTTCATAACTAATCGTACCCATAAGGCACACCGCTCAACGAATTGGTAAATTTGACGAACAACTTCATTTAAAAGTACCGTTATCATGTCGTTAACACAGGAACAAGAAAAAGCACTGCAGCAATTGAATAAGGTTTTTCGCCGTTTCGAAGCGCAGGCCGAACTGACCTCTGATGACCCGGAGCAGTTGGTGCACCAGTTTATGATGGAA
Organism: Bacteroidota bacterium; assembly: GCA_947459155.1. Lineage (GTDB taxonomy): Bacteria > Bacteroidota > Bacteroidia > M30B66 > M30B66 > CAMCXT01. Next base: position 45,413 of record CANHCM010000001.1, read on the forward strand.
GAGTTTCCGCTGGTAAGTCCTGATGCGGAACATATGCAAAAACTGTCTGACATGCGTAAATCGCTGCTTGGAGGAAAATCAGCTACACCAGTGGCTAAGCCTACCGAAAATGGAGACCTTCAGCGCTCCTTCGAATAAGGTTTAGGTTAAACTTCGCTTTATTGAACATGCTGCCCTACCTTAGGCGGCATGTTTCGTTTTAGACTCATTCTATGGGCCTGTCTGGTGCTGAGCCAAAAGGCCATCGGTCAGACCAAGGCTGATTCGCTATTCATCCGTAAGATTTTTGATGCCGCGCTTACCCAGAGCCGATGCTACGAAGATTTAAGATACCTGTGTAAATCCATAGGACCTCGTTTAAGCGGCTCGCCCGGCGCTGCGCAGGCTGTTGACTTTATGGAGGCCGTGATGAAACGCGAGAACTTCGATAAGGTATTCCGGCAAGAAACCATGGTGCCGCATTGGGTAAGAGGTTCGGTATGTAGCGTTAAAGAGCTCGAATCGGGTCGGAACATTAAGGCCTGCGCTTTAGGCGGAAGCGAAGGAGGTGCAGCCGAAGCCGAGGTTTTGGAGGTACAGCGTGTTGAACAACTCGATAGCCTGGGCGAGAAAGCCATCAAGGGCAAGATCGTGTACTTCAGTCGCCCCATGGAGCCGCGCCACATCCACACTTTTGAAGCCTACGGCGGATGTGTGGACCAACGCTGGGCTGGACCGGCAAAGGCTTCAAAGTACGGAGCACTGGCCACCCTTGTTCGATCGATGAATTTGCGTGAAGATGGGTTTCCGCATACCGGAAGCATGACCTACGATAGCTTATACCCCAAAATTCCGGCTTTGGCAATTTCCACCGAAGATGCAACCTGGCTGAGCAGCCAACTGGCCAGGCGGAAAAAAGTCGTTATTCGAGTTGAAGACAACAGCCGTACTTTACCCGACACCCTTTCGCACAATGTGGTGGGTGAACTTCAAGGAAAGGAGAAGGCGAACGAGTTTATTGTGGTAGGTGGCCACCTGGATGCCTGGGACAATGGGGAAGGCGCACACGACGATGGGGCAGGTTGCGTCCACAGCATTGAAGCTTTGCGGATTTTGAAAAATCTGGGGTATACCCCACGAAGAAGCCTCAGGGCGGTGATGTTTATGAATGAAGAAAACGGGCTTCGCGGAGGGAAACGCTATGCCTTTTTGGCCGATTCATTAAAGGAAAAACACGTTTATGCGATTGAGTCGGACCGGGGCGGATTTACACCCCGTGGCTTTTATGTCGACCACAACAATCCCAACGAAGTAGATAAGATCAAGCGCTTCAAGTCTCTGCTTGAGCCTTACGGACTCCACGATTTTAAGAAAGGAGGCGGGGGCGCCGACATTAACCCTTTAAAGCCTCAGGGCACCGTGTGTATTGGGTTTGTGCCCGATTCTCAGCGGTATTTCGACCATCATCACGCCGAATACGACACCTTCGA
>CANHCM010000002.1 GCA_947459155.1 Bacteroidota bacterium
AAAGCCAGAATTTGAAGCGGAGTGATGGCCGATTCGTATCCTATCGAAAGGCTCGGAAGGCTCGACCGCGACCATTTGTCATGCTCTGGGTGATAGAAGTAGCCAGATACTTCCCCCGGAACCTTAACTCCAACCGTTTGACCGAAACGGTACTTTCTCAGTTTAGCGATGAATTTTCTAGGGTCGCGTTGGTAGGCCTTCAGCACAGCTTTGATGATGCCAACATTCGATGATTCAATAAAGGCTTCAGCAAGAGGAATTTTGCCGTAACCACCGGGCTTGGAGTCGTGAATTACTTGCGAGCCAAAGCGAATGACACCACCTTGTGTATCAACAATGTCTGAAGTGTCGGCCAGCCCATCTTCAACCATGGCCAATACCGAAGCCAGTTTAAATGTGGATCCGGGTGCCCAGGTTGCCGCAAAGGCATTGTTGTAGCTTTCTTCGTACAGGCTGGAATCATTAAGGCTTCGGGCAAGATTAGCCACAGCTTTGATATACCCGGTTTTCACTTCCATCACAATCACACAGCCACGGTCGGCATCGTTAAGCTGCATTTGCTTTCTCAAAGCACTTTCTGCAACGTCTTGAAGCTGAACATCTAATGTGGTGATGATGTCGTTGCCTGCAACCGGTTCAACGCCATCGGCGCCTTCTACCGGAACCCTAAGCGATTGCGAGAGACCTTGCATAAGCACAAGCCCGTCTTTTCCGGTGAGTTCCTCGTTAAAACTCAACTCTAAACCAAATCGTTGCCCAGCGTCGTTAACACCGCCGATGGTAAACAAGGCCAAATTGTCGAGTGTAGGGATGCGCTTTTCGCTTTGATCGATAATTACTCCTGCCTTGCGCTTGTCGTTTAGCAAAGGAAGTTTCAGCAATTGCTGCATTCCCTCATAATCGAGGTTTCTCCGAATGGTTGGGTGATAGATGGGGTTTTTGTAACCACGCTTTAAGCTGGCCCGCAACTCGGCCACATCGGTATTCGGGAATAAGGCTTTTACGCCCTGCACAAGACTGTCGACCCTCGTAGGGTAGTTTTTGCGGATTTTTTCAAAGCTAAAGTCCAGTCTAACAATGTATTGGACAACAGAAACAGAAAGAGGCGTGCCATCAGCCGCCAGTATACTCCCTCTTGGCGCTTTGATTTTTTCCAGCTTGGGATTGATGATTTTCTTCCGCTCATTTAACCAGATCTCACGCTGAACCAATCCAATAGTAACAGCCTTACCCAATACGGCCATTCCGAGCATCACTGCACAGAAATAAATAACCCTCAGCCGGGTTAGTATTTGGCCTGATGGATTCATTGAGCGTTATCGAGAAAGGGTTTTAGATTGTTTTGTGTGTAGAAAACTGTTCCCCCAATGGGTTCTTTAGATTCGGAAATGCCTGTATTTTGAAGCTTCACAGCCATTTTGCTAGCCGTTGAACTGAGCGACAGTTGCGATTCAAGGCTCATGTACTCACTCTTGAGGTCGTTAATCTCTTTTTTGATGGCCGCCGTTTGACGAATCCGTTTCTCGGCATTGTGGGTATTGGCCACATACAAAATGGTAAGTACGAACGCGAAGAGAAAGAAGGGCAAGCGCTTAAGGGTGCGGCTTCCGGAAAGGAAACTGCCGTCCATCAGCGACTTGATGGCCCGCAACACAAAAGGAACTTTGGCGCCCGTTGCTTGCGCTTCGGCCCTTTCCTCCTGCGGAGTTTCTTTTTTCTTGAGTCGGTTCATTTCTCTGTTCGCTCGGCAATGCGCAATACTGCACTGCGTGATCGGTTATTTTCTAATTGTTCCGCTTCGGTGGGCCGAATGGGTTTCCGGGTTATCGCCCTAAAGGGCAGATGGGTCCGACCAAAAAGGTCTTTTTCCGGTTCTCCTTCGAACTTCCCGCTACGGATGAAATTCTTTACCAGTCTGTCTTCAAGGGAGTGGTAACTGATGATGACCAGTCGGCCGCCAGGGCGGAGTACATCAACGCTTTGTTCGAGAAGCGCTTTGAGGGCTTCGATTTCCTCATTCACCGCAATCCGAAAGCTTTGAAAAACACGAGCAGCAAACTGATGCTCCTGTCCTCTTTTCATGAAGGGCCGAATGAGCTCCATCAGTTTAAAAGTGGTATCCGGTTTCCGATCGGCACGTGCGTTCACCAAGTGTCGGGCAAGCCTTCCGGCCTCAGGCAGTTCGCCATAGTTGCGAAACATCTCTTTGAGCTGCGCCTCCGACGATTCCATCAAAAGGGCATAGGCAGTTTTGCCACCCGAAGGGTTCATTCGCATGTCGAGCGGAGCATCGAAGCGCAACGAAAAGCCTTTTTCAGCAGTGTCGAACTGATGCGACGAAACCCCAAGGTCGCCGAGTATGCCATCCACCTGTTGGTGGCCATACATGCGAAGGAAATTTTTTAGAAAACGAAAATTCCCACGGACCAGGGTAAATCGCTCGTCACCGAAGGCGTTTGCTTGTGCATCTGGGTCTTGGTCGAAACCTAACAGTTTTCCCTGCGCACCAAGATGCTTGAGGATTTCCCGACTGTGACCGCCGCCTCCGAAAGTGACATCTACATACACTCCGTTTGGCTTCAGTTCCAGTCCTTGAATACAATCATGTAAAAGAACGGGAGTGTGGTAGGTCATGAGCCGGCCGATAAGGTTCCTGAACTGCCGTCGGAAAGGAACTTTTTGGCGAGCTCCGAACGCAAACTGCGACTGTGACTTCCCATTTCCTGCTCGTAAACCTCAGGCGACCAAATTTTGTAGGTGTTTAGTCCGGGCATAAGGATGGCATCCGACGCCAATGAGGCTTTGGCAGCCAGCGAACGCGGTATGTTTATCCGGTTGGCGGTGTCCAAATCCAGCGTGGAGGCATCACCCAAAACCATGTCGATGAATACCTCCACTTCCGGGTCGTGTTGATTCAAACTCCGAATGCGGTTCATAAACTGATTCCAGGCATCCATTGAGTACAACTCCAAGCAGGGTTTGTAGAGCCCAATGTTGACCACAAACTGCCGGCGCTGCGACTCCGGCAACTGCTTGAGCAGCCCCGAAGGCAACACGATGCGGCCTTTGGCATCAACCTTAGACTCGAACTTACCGGTGAAGTTGTACATCCCTGAGATTACGATTTGGGAGGTAAAAATACTATTTCTATGACACCCTGTGACACCTTGCCCCAATATTGTTAATAAAAAGGCTGATTAAATCTTACAAGGCTAAAATTTGAGTCTGTAACTATCTGTAAATAAATGATATAAATAATGGTGTCATGAGGTGGGGGTAGTTTAGGCTTTTTCTTCTTCTCGAGCCGTAACGATTTACTCTGCTTTCTTCCTGTTTGCTAGAAAATGTTACTTTTGGCCATTCAGATTCGCATGAAACGCTATGGAGTATGAACTGAAACACGATGGGGAGTTCAAGTACCTCGAAGACGGGCAAGGTCCTGTATTACTGATTCTTCACGGCCTCTTTGGTGCTCTGAGCAACTTCAAAGATGTATTCGAAGAGTTCAGAAGCCGCTTCAGGGTTATCATTCCGATGATGCCTATTTATGAGCTGCCGGTGGATGAAACACACGTTAAAAGCCTGGCTTCCTTCATTTATAGGTTTACCGAATACAAAGGGCTTGACTCTATAAACCTTCTGGGAAATTCACTCGGTGGGCATGTCGCTCTGGTTTATGCGCTTGAGCATCCGGAAAAGGTCAACTCAATGATTCTGACCGGGAGTTCAGGACTTTACGAGAATGCAATGGGAGGATCCTTCCCCCGCCGCGAAGACTATGAATTCATTAAAGCGAAGGTGGCTTACACGTTTTACGACCCTGAAACCGCCACCAAAGAGCTTGTAGATGAGGTGTTTGAAATCGTTAACAATAAAGATAAACTAATTCGAATTCTTGCCCTTGCCAAATCGGCCATTCGGCACAATATGGCTGAGGAGCTGCATACTTTCCGCATGCCTGTTTGTTTGATTTGGGGAAAAAACGATAACATCACACCGCCCGACGTGGCTGAGGAATTTAACCGCCTGCTTCAGCATTCTGAGCTCTTTTGGATTGACCAGTGCGGACATGCTCCAATGATGGAAAGGCCTAAAGAATTCAACGCGATTCTTAGTCCTTGGCTGAAAACACTTTATGCTCAAAAGGTATGACCGTCGACGCTCAATTGATCCAAAATCTAGCTCACCTCTCTCGGCTTGGTTTTGATGCCGAAAGTGAAGAGGCTATGGTTAACGACCTCAACCGAATGCTCAGCTTCGTTGAAAAGCTCAATGAGGTGAATACCGATGGCATCGAACCGCTTATCTATATGGTCGATGAAGTCAATGTATTGCGCGAAGATGTTGTGGTTCAGGAAATTTCGCATGCAGAAGCACTGAAAAATTCAGCACGCCACGATTCGGATTATTTCCGGGTACCGCGCTTTGTGGAAAACGAATAATTAAGGCGTTTATCCAAACAAAAAAGCGGCTCAAGGCCGCTTTTTTGTTTGTGTTCTGTAGGGTTTAGCAGAATTGCTCGAAGGCCATTTTCAGGTTCTCTGCAATCATTTGTGCCGAACGCCCTTCAATATGATGCCGTTCAATAAAGTGAACCAGTTTGCCATCCTTAAACAAGGCCATTGCCGGTGAAGATGGTGGATATGGTGCAAAATAGGAGCGGGCTCTTGATGTAGCTTCTGCATCATTGCCGGCAAATACCGTGGTTAGACGACTTGGTTTTTTCGCACTGTGCTCTAAAGCCATGCGAACGCCCGGACGAGCCGAGCCGGCTGCACATCCGCATACCGAATTCACAACGACCAACACGGTGCCTTCTGGAGCATTCAATGCTGCGTCTACCGCATCTGCTGTGCGAAGCTCCTCAAAGCCGGCGTTAACCAACTCCTGACGCATCGGAGCAACAATCTGTTCTGGGTACATATATATGAGGTTTTGAACGAAACAAAAGTACAACAAAAGGGTTCGCGCCTACTTCTTTCGGTTGACTGTATAATGCACCAAATTGATAAACGATTGCTTGTATTCACTATCCGGAAACTCCGCTAAGGCAGCCAAAGCCCTGTCTCTGTATTCACACATTTTCTGCTCTGCATAACGAATACCTTCGCTTGCATTTACCCAGGCAATCACCTCATCAACCTTGGCAGGCTCGGTGTTGTGGTTTTTGATAATGTTGATGATCTTTCGTTTTTCCGATTTATCGGCTTGCGACAATGCGTAAATCAGCGGTAAGGTCATCTTTCTTTCTTTAATGTCAATGCCTGTTGGTTTTCCGATCGATGATCCTCGCTCATAATCGAAGAGGTCATCTTTAATCTGAAAGGCAATCCCAACCCATTCTCCGATTTGACGCATGCGTTCGGTTCTTTCGGCATCTGAACCTGCCGAAGCAGCACCCGAGGCACAACACGAAGCAATTAAGGTGGCCGTTTTCTGCCTGATAATGTCGAAATACACCTCCTCCTGAATGTCGAGTCTTCGCGCCTTTTCAATCTGGAGCAATTCTCCTTCGCTCATCTCCCTGACCGAATTACTTACTAATCGTAAAACCGTGAATTCGCTGTGATCCACCGAAAGTAAAAGCCCTCTGGACAGAAGGTAGTCGCCTACAAGTACCGCGATTTTATTCTTCCACAAGGCATTCACCGAGAAGAACCCCCGGCGTTCGTTCGAGTCATCTACCACATCATCGTGAACCAGTGTGGCCGTATGCAGCAGTTCGATCAACGAAGCCGCCCGATAGGTGCTTTCTGTAATTCCTCCACAAATACCCGCCGATAAAAACACAAACATGGGACGAACCTGCTTGCCTTTCCGCTTAACAATGTAGTAAGTGATCTTATCCAGCAAAGGCACGCTCGACTTCATCGACTCTCTGAAACGCTGCTCAAAAGCGTCCATCTCTTTGGCAATAGGTTTTTTCAGATCGTCGATTCCCGGCATAGCGGCTCAAAAATAGGGCATTTCGCTATCCAATAGGCATTACGTACCTTCGTAGGCCGTGATTTCGCGTCGTACCATAGAACTTGTTAACGATACCGCCCGCATCGAAGAAGTGGTTGGTGACTTCGTTTCCCTTAAGCGCAGGGGAAGTAGTTTGCTCGGTCTGTGCCCATTTCACAACGAGAAAACGCCCTCTTTTAATGTTACGCCTGCGAAAGGGATTTTTAAGTGTTTTGGTTGCGGCAAAGCCGGGAATGCAGTCCGCTTCATTATGGAGCACGAGAAACTGGCCTATCCTGAAGCCATCCGCTACCTCGCGAAAAAGTACCAAATAGATGTAGAGGAAGAGCAACAAAGCGAGGAAGTGAAGCAAGAGCTTGCCGAACGCGAGTCGATGCTGCTTCTCAACGAGTGGGTGGCCGCTTTCTTTGAAGATCAACTTTGGAATACCGAATCGGGAAAAGCCATTGGGTATAGCTATTTCAAAGAGCGGGGTTTTACTGATGACACCATCCGTAAATTCAGGTTAGGCTTACACCCTGATGGATGGTCGGGCCTAACCGATACGGCCGTTCAACAAGGATACCGCAAAGAATATCTCGTAAAAACCGGACTTTCCATCGAGCGCGAAAATGGAAGCCTGATTGATCGGTTCCGCAATCGGGTCATGTTCCCGATTCAGAACTTGTCGGGAAGAGTGATCGGCTTCGGAGGCCGAATACTGACCAACGACAAAAAAATCGCGAAATACCTGAACTCTCCCGAGTCAGAAGTTTACCACAAAAGTTCGGTGCTCTATGGCATTTTTCACGCCCGAAAAGCCATCGCCGAAAAAGACGAAGTGCTGCTGGTCGAAGGGTACACCGATGTAATTTCACTCCACCAGGCCGGTGTCGAAAATGTGGTCTCCTCGTCGGGAACTTCACTCACTGCCGACCAGGTTCGCATCATTCGAAGGTATACTCAAAATGTAACCATTCTCTATGATGGCGATCAGGCAGGATTAAAGGCCTCATTCCGGGGAATCGACATGATTCTCGAACAAGGAATGAATGTGAAAATCGTCCTTTTCCCCGACGGAGAAGACCCCGACTCCTTCGCCCGGAAGAATTCGCCATTGTATATTCAGGATTACATCCGTTCCGAAGCTCAAAACTTTATCACCTTTAAAACTTCGGTTCTTTCTGCCGAAGCCGGAAGCGACCCGATTCGAAGAGCCGGCATGATTCGCGAAATCATCAGCTCGCTGGCCCTCATTCCTGACCCTGTTATTAGAGCACTTTATCTTAAGGAGTGCTCGCGGGCCGTCGACATGGAAGAGCAAACCTTGCTGCTCGAACTCAACAAACAGCTACGTTCGCTTCACGATAAAAAACCTTACCGCACTGAGCAACCTCCTGAAGCCCCACCCGATGATCTTTTTGCCGGTGATGAAGGAGAGCAAGGCTTGCCATTTCGTGAGGTTCAAAACGACACCACCACAGCCCAGGAACGTGATATCATCCGCTTATTGGTGCGTTTTGCCAACAAGGAACTCGTTTTCCCTGAACTCGATGAGCAAGGCAACAAAGTCGAACACCTAATGCGTGTGGGCGATTTTATTCTCTCTGAACTGGAGGCCGATGAAGTTCGTCCTCTTGATCCTGTGTTTTTACGACTCTACCAACTCTTTCTTGAAGCAGCAAACGATGTGTATCCAACCGATGCTCAGTTGTTTAATCATGAAGACGAGGCCATTTCTTCCATGGCCATAGACCTCAGCACCGATGCGCATGAGCTCAGCGAAATGTGGCAAAAGCACCACCAGATCTACATTACCACGGAAGAGGATGTGTTAAAGAAATCGGTGCATACCGCCGTTTATGCCTACAAATTGCGGCATGTTCAGCACATGCTTAAAGAGGCGGGTGAAGCGCTTAAACAAATGGGACCGGGCGAAGAAGAGGAACAAATTCGTCTCCTTGAAAAATGCATGGCCCTTCAGCAGGCAAAAATGGAGATTGCGCGTCATCTCTCTTATGTATTCATCTAAATCTGGGACAGGCCTATACTCTGATTCCCAGTAATTTCGTTGGTGATTGCTTGTATTGTGATTTGGATAGGCTTTTGCCACTGTTGATTAAGCTTTCTGGCTATGGCTAAGTCGTACAGGCCGTTTTCGCCGCTGCCAGGCAAAAGATACTTGCCCGCCTAACAACTTTATTACATTTGAACGTTTTTCAGCAAGGCCTCGTTAAGCCAATATGCCTATGCCCCTTTCAACTCATTCAAGGCTCACCGATTCACAGTCAACTCCACGGCCACAGTTTCTCACCATTCAAAAGGTTGTGAAACTGATGTCGCCTTTCCACAAAGCCGAGTTCTGCGAATATCTCAAGGAAATCAAAGCCATAGTGCCTTTGCGCTTGGTGGAAGCCATCGATGAGAGTATGTTGAATACAGTAAGCTCCGATGATTTGTGTGAGGCCGTATATGGAAAAAAAGACGCCCAAACCCGAAAGAGCTTCAATCAGTTGGCTTCTCACACCTTCAAGTTAACAGCCTATCTGAGCAGGAATTACCCATCATACCTTCTGCACAACGTCGAAAAAATAGAGCACTGGATTAATGCTGCACGGATTCGGGAAGCCAACATATTAGCCGACATCACGCTAGATATTGCAGAGAAAATTGAGGATTTTCAAACTCAACAGCTGGTTTTACGGTTTTTCAGCCAGCAGGCCAATTTGCAAAAGTCGCATGCCGAAGTGGTCCGCTACACGGCTAAACTTGTTGAGGCCAGTGAGTTCGAATTGCTATACAACCAAATCAACCTTTACTTAAGAAAGAACTTTAACATCTCGGTTAAGGACGATTCCGTCTTGCACTCCTTAGACGGCCACTTTCAGTATTTTCGGAACTTTTACGAGCATCCATCTGCCAAGATTAGGATTCTGTGCAAGTTCGCCAACTTCTATCTATACTATTATTATCGCCCGACCGAGTTCCTCACCGAACGCATCCAACAAGAGCTAAACGACTTCGATGAGGAGTTTCAAAAGCACGCCGTTGTAGCATTTCCATTCATGGAAGACATCTACAGCAAGGTCATGTTCTACAGACTCAACCTGAGTACTACCGACCTTAGCTCCAAAGAAGGGAAAAGTGAATACCAGAAATTACTGAGCCACAACCGGTTTTTAAAGTTTTGGCAGAACTATGTTAATATCCCAGAACTCTACGCCATCACCATCAAGAGTACATTTTTCCTCACCCGTTATCACAGCATTAACCATCGCCTAGATTTTCGGCAAGTCATCCCTTTAGAAGATAAGCAGGAAATTTCAAGACTCGCGGCGCGTTGCGAAGAGCTCATCAGCAAAGACATTTGGGAACCTGATCATGTTAACGACCTGATTCACTTCAGGCTCGCCTGGTCGGCACTTTTGCTACTTGGCGAAAGAAGCGAGGTTCGGAAAGGAGTCGATAATCTGGAGAAATTGATGACCACCTTTCAGCAAATCACCTTCAGCGAAAGTCTGGATTCCATCTTCATTTGCCTCATGATTGGTTATTTTGCTTTGGATGACTACAAGTCTTGTGTCGACACTTTCAAACGTTACACAAAGCTTTCCAAAGGCCGGGTGGTATATGCCGAAAATGACTTGGAGATTCATACCTATTATTATGTGGCTCAGTGGCTTAGCTCACAACGGCAACAATACCTACGCAAAATTGAAGAGAACTACCGCCGCGCAGGCCAGCACAGCAGCAGTAAGGTCATTCAACAGACAATCCTCGAGTTGGTCAACTATTTTAATATCCCAGTAAGCCTTATCTAGCCGGGGTTTTTTAGGATGACATTAAGTGCCGAATGGGTTGTATGGCAAATGAATCTCAGCCCTTCCCGCAGACCACAATTCCCGGGTTTTTATTGGAATTAGCCTATTTCTGTGGCCTTCCCTTAGCTACCGGCATAGCTTTTAGCGGATCTTCCGGCCAGGCATGTTTAGGATAACGCCTTTGTAATTCCTTCTTCACCTCAAAGTAAGTCTTCGCCCAAAAGCTTCGCAAATCGGCAGTGACTTGCACAGGTTTATAACCGGGCGATAGCAAATGCAACACCACCGAAGTTTTCCCACCGTTGATGCGAGGCGTATCAAGCATGCCAAACAACTCCTGTAAACGAACCGCAAGCACAGGCACTCCGCCCGAAGGCTGATACTGGATACTTATTTTTGAGCCTGTGGGAACCGTCAGTTTTTCAGGGGCAAGCACTTCAAGTTGCTGCTGTTGATTCCAATCCAGAATTCCGCTTAAAATGCCCTTCAGCCCGAGCCCTTTAAAATCTTCAGGTTTGCGTATACCCTTCAACACATCATCGGTCCACAGTGTTTGATTGTTTAACAATGATACAGTATCGCTGAGGGGCCAATTTTGCTCGGGATTCCAAATTCGAAGCGACTCTATTCTCCATTGCCATTGCTGGATGGCATCGTCGAAAGTAAGCATGTTTACACCTTCACTGGCAATCACCTTTCGGAGCAGTTCACCGAGCTTTTCGGCCGAAGGCGTTTGCATCGGCTTTGATTGTAAAACCAGACTTCCAATGCGAAGCTCTTTCTGGCATTGCAAGCCTCCTTTTCGGGTATCCCAATCAAGTATTTCACGCTCCTTTACCAAAGGCCTCAAGTCGCTGGGGCGTAACGGGGCGGCCAAAAAAATCTTCCCGTTTCCGTCGCGTTGATCAACATGCGCAACAGAAAGCCAGCTTTCGTGGGCCAAATCATCGTTGTGGTTTGCCCGCGCCAATTTCCCGTTGGCCATCATAAATTGGGCATTGTTTCCAGGCCTTGCTGAAGCAATCCTTTCAGGGTAAGCAAAAGCAATCAATAAACCGGCTTCGTAAGGATCAAATGCCTCTTTACCTGCCTCGACCTTAAGGAGGCGCGCATACGATTGTGATTGTTTGTCAATCCGTTGAAACCTTCGCCCAATGCTATTTCTGCTTCGGTCGCGCCTTAAGAATTCAATTCGTTGATTAATATCAATTCCCGCTTCTTTACCCAAAGGGTCTTTCTCCTCTAACAATGCGGCTATATCGCAGGCCAATTGCTGCATTTCACGATTCTCCGCCATTAAAAGCATGTGCGCTATCCGCGGATGACAGGGGAGAGCATTCATTGCTTTTCCGTGCGCTGTGATCTTCCTGTTTTCAAGTGCTTCCAGCTCATGGAGTATTTCCGATGCATAACTCAAGGCTGCGTTTGGTGGAGGGTTTAGCCAGAATAAGCTGCCAGCATCATCAATGCCCCATTGTGCCAATTCTAACAACAATGCACTTAAATCGGCTTCGAGTATCTCAGGCCTTCGGTGCTCTTGTAAACGCTGATGGTCGGCCATTGACCAAAGCCTAACACAAACACCCGCGCTCAAACGTCCGGCTCTTCCGGCACGTTGGTCGGCAGCATCAAGGGTTACCGGAACGGTTACCAGTCTGCTCAAGCCCGACGAAGGATCGAATACAGCACTTCGGCTAAAGCCCGAGTCTATCACCACCCGAATTCCTTCGATGGTAAGGCTGGTTTCGGCAATAGATGTAGCCAGCACGACCTTGCGAACTCCACTCGAATTGGGCATGATGGCTTGCATCTGTTCCGAAGGAGGGAGTTGTCCGTAAAGCGGATGAATCTTCACTCCCATTAAGCTCCTCTCCAGCAACTCTGCACATTGCCTGATTTCTCCTTCGCCGGGAAGAAATACCAATATATCGCCGGCTTCTTCCCGAACAACATCAATCGTTGCCTTGGTCGCTTGTTCCGCAATCGCCATCTCGTTGAGGTTTCCACGGTAGCGGACTTCCACAGGAAACATCCTTCCCTCACTTTCCATCACTTCCGCTTGGAGAGCCTTGCTCAGACCCGGTAGGTTAAGGGTTGCCGACATGATTAAAATTCTTAGGTCGTTGCGCAAAATGTGCTGGCATTCACGGCATAGCGCAAGCGCCAGATCAGCGTGGAGACTGCGTTCATGGAATTCGTCAAAAATCACCAGCCCAACCCCTTCCAATGCCATGTCGCGTTGCAGCATTTTGGTTAGAATTCCTTCCGTAACAACTTCCAGACGAGTATGCGGCCCGGTTCGGCTTTCAAACCGAACGCGATATCCAACCGTCTCACCCACCTCTTCGCCTAACAGAGAGGCCATCCGCAGCGCAATAGTTTTTGCGGCTAATCGGCGCGGCTCAAGCATGATAATCTTTTGTCCTTGAAGAAATGGGGCATCCAGCAATGTGAGCGGCAACAAGGTACTTTTACCCGCTCCGGGTGGTGCGCTCACAATAAGGGTGGATTGGTTTTCAAGTTTCAAGGCTAAATCTTGAGCAATAGCCGCAACAGGCAATGAAAACGCGTCTTGATGTATACCCATACCCGGCAAAGGTAGCGATTGCCATCAGGCTGCCTCTCCACCGGCCCGGCGACTTCGCAGAAATTTGTATTTTGCGGCACTTTTAACGTTTGCCAATTGAAAACAGCGCTCATTACGGGGATAACAGGTCAGGACGGCGCATATCTTGCCGAATTTTTGTTAAACAAAGGCTACAAAGTGCACGGCATCAAGCGACGGGCTTCTTTGTTCAACACCGATCGGATAGACCACCTGTATCAGGATCCACACATCGACAATGCGAACTTTATTTTGCATTACGGAGATCTGACCGACTCCTCCAACCTTATTCGTATCATTCAGGAGGTTCAGCCCGACGAAATCTACAATCTCGGTGCTATGAGCCACGTAAAAGTGAGCTTTGATGAGCCTGAATATACAGCCAATGTTGATGGTTTGGGAACACTACGCATACTCGAAGCCGTTCGTCTCTTAAACCTAACTTCGAAAACCCGAATCTATCAAGCCTCAACTTCCGAGCTTTATGGTTTGGTACAAGAAGTTCCACAGAAAGAAACCACTCCATTTTACCCACGGAGCCCTTATGCTGTAGCGAAACTCTACGGCTACTGGATTACAGTCAATTACCGCGAAGCCTACCAGATGTACGCAGTAAATGGCATCCTGTTTAACCACGAAAGTCCAAACCGGGGAGAAACATTCGTAACCCGAAAAGTAACCAGAGGTGTAGCGCAAATTGCCTGGGGCCTGAACGATAAACTCTACATGGGTAATATTGATGCAAAGCGCGATTGGGGTCACGCCAAAGACTATGTAGAGGCCATGTGGCTTATGCTTCAGCAAGACAATCCCGAAGATTTTGTGATTGCCACCGGCGAAACCCGTACAGTACGTGAGTTCATCCAACGGGCTTTTGCCGAAGCAGGCATTGAAATCGAGTTTAAAGGCTCAGGGATTGATGAAAAAGCATTCATAACCGCGGTACACAATGCCGATTACCTCTGTCAGGTTGGTCAGGAAGTGATGAGCATCGATGCCGATTACTTCAGGCCTACCGAGGTTGAACTGTTAATTGGCGATCCAACTAAAGCGCAAACCAAGCTCAACTGGAAGCCCCGCTACAGCTTCGATGCTCTGGTCAAAGACATGGTAAAAAGCGATTTAGAGCTTTTCCGCAAAGAAAAGCACCTAAGCGAATTGAATACCGGAAAAGTTGCAGGCTAATGGAAAAGAATAGTCGCATTTTTATTGCCGGACATCGAGGCATGGTTGGTTCAGCCATCCACAGACTTCTTGTAAAGCAAGGGTTCACAAATCTGATTCTTAGAACTTCCTCCGAACTTGACTTGCGCAATCAGCAGGCAGTTAGCGATTTCTTTGATACCGAAAAGCCTGAGTATGTATTTCTGGCCGCGGCCAAAGTGGGAGGAATTCAGGCCAATAACATCTATCGCGCCGACTTTCTGTTCGACAACCTCGCCATCCAAAACAACATTATTCACAGTAGCTGGCGCAATGGCGTGAAGAAACTCCTGTTCCTGGGGTCATCCTGCATTTATCCGAAAATGGCCCCTCAACCACTCAAGGAAGAGTACCTACTGAGTGGTTTGTTGGAGCCAACCAATGAACCCTATGCTATCGCCAAAATCGCGGGCATTAAGCTCTGCGAAAGCTTCAGACGACAGTATGGCTGTAATTTCATCTCAGCCATGCCAACCAACCTGTATGGGCCTAACGACAATTACGACCTGAACAATTCGCATGTTTTGCCTGCCTTACTTCGAAAAATGCACGAAGCCAAGCAGAGCAATTCGCCTTCGGTAAGTATTTGGGGAACAGGCACTCCTATGCGCGAATTTTTGCATGTGGATGACCTTGCGAAAGCTTGTTTGTTTCTCATGCTGAACTACAACGAAGAGTTATTTGTGAATGTTGGATATGGCTCCGATGTAAGCATTCGGGCTCTGGCCGAGCTGATCAAAGAGGTAGTTGGTTTCGAAGGGGCACTGGAATTCGACAGTTCCAAACCCGACGGAACTCCCAAAAAATTGATGGACTCTTCACGATTATTGAGTTACGGTTGGAGTCCTGAAATTGACCTTCGACAAGGCATTTCAATGGTTTACGAGGAGGTGAAAGAAGCTCTGAACCAGCCCGTAGTTTAGATTCAAACAGTTTTTGTACTCGATGCTTTTCGTTGAGTACCGCATACATTTGAAGTTTGACATGGGCCTTGAAATGAGTAGAAGGGATTTTTTTACATTGAAAACACTGATGCAATGAATGCCTACTGGCATGTGTTTTACACCGCTTCACGCCAGGAGAAACTGTGCTGTGAGCGCCTCGAAAAGGCCGGGTTTTCTGTGTATCTCCCCATCGTTGAGCAGCTTCGTCAATGGAGCGATAGAAAGAAAAAGGTTAAAGTTCCGCTGTTCTCCGGATATCTTTTTGTGAATTGCACCGATGCCCAAGTATCCATAATTTCAGGTTTTGCAGGCGTGGTAGGCCCATTGCGATTTGCCGATGGCTATGCGCAGGTTAGAGATCAGGAAATCAAAACAATCCAGTTGCTGATTTCCACGGGAGCCTTTGCCGAAGCAGTTGCCGGTGAAGTAACTGTGGGCGACAAGGTTGTCATCGATGATGGCCCCCTGAAAGGCATTGAAGGCAAATGTGTTATGGAAGGAGGAAGTAATTACATGTATGTAGAAGTGACTTCAATTAACCAAAGCATTCGGTTTAAATTACCTGCCGGCTTGTTAAGAAAAATTTGAACTCCAATTCATACAATTACATGTTGTTAGATCAATTATTGAGTAAATTTGCTACTCAATGTTGGACGCCCTCATCACCTCTAAAACTCGTATTCGCCTGTTGGTGAGGCTTTTCCTTAATCCGGCGATGAGCTCATATCTGCGTGAGTTGGCCGATGAGTTTGGTGAAAGCTCCAATGCTGTTCGTATTGAATTAAACCGACTCACCGAGGCCGGTATACTGGAAAGTGAGTCGAAGGGTAAACTGGTGTTGTATAAGGCCCGGACATCCCATCCACTGTTTCCTGAAATCAGAAGTATTGTTGGAAAGATTACGGGAATCGATCAACTCTTGGAGGAAGTTATTTCCCGACTTGGTCAGCTCAAAAAAGCCTATCTGATTGGCGATTATGCCTCAGGTCGCGACAGTGGAATTATTGATATTCTTTTAGTGGGAGAAGTAAATAAAACCTATTTGGCCGAATTAATTGAAAAGGCCGAAAAATTAATTAATCGTAGAATTCGCAGTTTGATTATGACGGAAGATGAGTTTATTAATTATATCAATAAAACTCAAAGTCCTATTGTGTTGCTGTGGAATGCGAATCAGCAGGAAACTAACACTTTGGGCACGCTTAAATAACAGGTCTTTGGTTGTAATTCTAAGTTAACTTAGCAACCTTGGTCCTTTTGAATCAAAAGCCTGCTCACCCATTATGGGACTGAGGAGGCGAAGCTCTGAAAATACCGCAACAACGCTTTTAACAAATGAATCAATCTGCAGATTCTTGGTCTAAAGTCATCCAGCCTAAATCAAGTCTTCTTGACTTGAAATTAAAAGAGGTTTGGGAGTACCGCGACCTCATCATGATTTTCGTACGCCGCGATATTGTTGCTGTGTATAAACAAACGGTTCTCGGGCCACTGTGGTTCTTCTTGGGGCCATTGTTTACTGTGGTTACTTTCACCTTTGTCTTTAGAAATATTGCCAATATCTCCACCGAAAATATTCCCGCTCCAATATTTTACTTAGCAGGTACCACCTTGTGGAATTATTTCAGTGCGTCATTTACCGGAACATCAAATATTTTCGTAGCAAACGCCAGTATATTCGGTAAAGTCTATTTTCCACGTCTGGTAGCTCCTATCTCACAAATCATCTCAAATCTTTTAAAATTCTTTATTCAGTTATTGATGTTTTTTATTTTTTGGGTTTATTACTACTTAAATGGACAGATATCAATTAATATTTATGCATTATTGTTTCCGGTACTGGTCATTTTAATGGCTTTGATGTCGCTTGGAATTGGCATTATCATTTCTTCAATGACCACGAAGTACAGGGATTTACAGAATTTTATTGGATTCGGACTTACGCTATTGATGTACGCAACACCCGTAATTTATCCGATATCAGCCATCCCGGAAGCTTACCAGCCATTCATTCAATTTAATCCACTCTCCCCAATTATTGAGACATTCCGTTATGGATTTACCGGAGCCGGAACATTTAGTTGGGGCGCTTTAGCCTATTGCTCAGGATTCACTGCCGTTGTTCTGTTAATTGGACTGATCATGTTCAACCAAACCGAACGGACCTTCATGGATACGGTTTAAGTTAATTCCTCAAAACACAGCGCAATGTCGACAGTTATCAAGGTAGAAAATCTCTCAAAGCAGTATCGGCTTGGACTTGTAGGGACCGGCACGCTTCGCGATGACCTCATTGGTTGGTGGTACAACCTTCGAGGAAAAGAAAACCCAATTCACAAAATAGGCGAAGTGAACGACAGAACCCAGAAAAGTCAATCCGACTATGTGTGGGCGCTGCAAAACATCAACTTCGAGGTCCAACAAGGCGATGTGATGGGCATCATTGGCCGAAATGGTGCCGGAAAATCCACACTGCTGAAACTCCTCTCACGGGTAACCGCGCCAACCACAGGGAGCATCAAACTTAAAGGACGAATTGCCTCGCTATTGGAGGTTGGAACCGGGTTTCATCCAGAATTGACAGGAAAGGAAAACATCTTTTTGAATGGAGCAATTCTCGGAATGCGCAAACATGAAATCAAAAGAAGATTTGACGAGATCGTGCACTTCGCGGGAGTTGAACGATACATCGACACGCCGGTGAAACGATATTCTTCCGGAATGTACGTGCGCCTCGCATTTGGAGTGGCTGCTCACCTTGAATCTGAAATATTGATTGTCGATGAAGTACTCGCCGTTGGTGACGCTGAATTCCAAAAGAAATGTTTGGGAAAAATGGGCGACATCAACAAAGGTGAAGGACGGACCATTCTTTTTGTGAGCCACAACATGGCCTCTGTGCGCGAATTATGCAATAGAGCCATGATTCTCGAAAAGGGCACCGTGGCTCAAATTGGTCCTGTTGAAAAACTGGTACGCTCTTATGTTCAGAACCCCTTGCTGGTGAAAAGCGAAAACGATCTGATGGACGACGCGAAAAGCCGTCGTGGCCATGGGGAAGTTCGCTTCATTAAAATCGAAATCAACAAAGGGCAAACTTTCCTGGATCCCGACAAAGAAATTGTCATCCAGTTTAACTGCAAAGTATTTAAACCCGTCTCCGAACTGTATTGCTACATGGCGGTGAAGGGGGTGCTTAATTCAGATTTTGTAACTTCAGTCGGACCGGCAAGAATCGCCGATATTCCACTCTCAGATGGCCAAGTTGTTCAGTTTACAATGACTATTCCCGCCGGAACACTAAGAACAGGAATGTACCCTTTGTATTTCTGGATAGGTAAACTTAAAGAAGGTCCAATTGGAGAAAATTATCCTTATGATGTAATCGACTCGGTGTATTACTTAAATATTACTTCCGATAAAAACGAAAGAGATTTGGGGTACAATCCCGACCAACCAGGGGGCTATTTCAATATGCCCGTTAAATTGTCTGATGTAACTTTCATTTGATGCTAAACAACAAATCCATACTCATTACCGGAGGAACAGGCTCCCTCGGTAAAGCGCTAACCAAGCGAATTCTAACAGATTGGCCCAACGTAAAGCGGTTGGTCATCTTTTCCAGAGATGAACAAAAGCAATTTCTGATGGAGCAGGAATTTCCTGCTTCTAAATATCCCGCGATACGCTATTTTATTGGTGATGTTCGTGATTACGAGCGCCTCAAACGCGCATTTACCGGAGTTGATTATGTAATTCATGCCGCCGCCATGAAGCATGTCCACATCGCTGAATACAATCCCGATGAGTGCGTGAAGACCAACGTGGGTGGTGCCGAAAATGTAATCAGAGCCTCGCTGGAAACCAATGTCGACCGCGTCGTAGCACTGTCTACCGATAAGGCCTGTGCACCGATAAACTTGTACGGTGCAACTAAATTGACCTCTGATAAGTTGTTTATTTCTGCCAATAATATCAAAGGCGTGAATCCCATTCGCTTCTCTGTTGTTCGCTACGGAAACGTTATGGGCTCCAATGGTTCGGTAATTCCCTTCTTCCTGAAGAAGAGAAAAGAAGGAGTTTTGCCAATTACCGACCCTTCCATGACACGCTTTAATATTTCCTTAGATGAAGGCGTAAACATGGTTCTCTATGCACTTGAGCACGCATGGGGAGGAGAACTGTTTGTTCCTAAAATACCATCTTACAGATTAGTGGATGTAGCCGAAGCCATTGGGCCTGAATGTGAAAAACCAATTGTTGGAGTGCGGCCGGGAGAGAAAATTCATGAGGAAATGATTACCTCCTCTGATAGCTACAACACCTACGATTTAGGAAAGTATTTTGTAATTCTCCCTTCTACACTCTCAAAGTGGAAGTTGGATGACTTTATCAAACAATTTGGAGCCACTAAAGTACCCATTGGTTTTAGTTATAATTCCGGAGATAACACTGAATGGGAGACAGTAGATTCACTCCGTGAACTGATTAAACAACACGTTGATGCTGACTTTTAAATCGCCGCTATGATACCGTACGGAAAACAACAGATTACACCCGACGACATCCAAGCAGTTGTTGAGACGCTACAATCTGATTTTCTCACGCAAGGCCCAAAAATCGCCGAGTTTGAATCTGCTTTCGCACAGTATATCGGGTGTAAATATGCCGTTGCCCTGGCCAATGGAACGGCGGCTCTTCACCTTTGTGCACTCGCACTGGATTTAAAACCCGGAAATAAAGTAATTACCTCTCCAATTACTTTCGCAGCTTCGGCTAATTGCGTCCGTTATTGTGGAGCTGATGTGGTTTTTGCAGATATAGACCCGGATACATATCTTCTCGATATCAATAAGGTCAGGGCTTTATTGGAGGCTTCGCCCAAAGGTACTTATCAAGGCATCATTCCGGTAGATTTTGCCGGAAGAGCTGTCAATCTGGAAGAGTTTCGAAAACTTGCAGATGAATTCGACTGCTGGATAATCGAAGATGCCTGTCATGCCCCGGGTGGTTTTTTTGAGGGTTCAAATGGAGCTAAACAAAACTGCGGAAATGGCAATTATGCCGACCTCGCCATTTTCTCCTTCCACCCTGTTAAGCACATTGCCTGTGGCGAAGGTGGAATGATTACTACCAACGATGAAGCCTTATACAAAAAGCTTCTGAAGCTTAGGACGCATGGAATCACACGCGAATCAGGCTTGTTTACCAATGCTCTCGACCTTGCATATGGATCTGAATCCGATAATACAGCCTATCCGGGTTGGTACATGGAAATGCAAGAGCTTGGCTTTAATTACCGACTCACCGACTTCCAAGCAGCACTTGGGTTATCACAATTAAATCGCGCTGATCAAGGTTTAGCACGACGTATCGAAATCGCACAGAAATATTCGAGTGTATTTGAAAAAGAAAGGGCCATTATTTCTCATTCTGGCCTTGTAAATGGCCACGCATATCACTTATATGTAATTTGCGTGGAGAAACGTGCGGAGTTATACAGTTATTTGCGATCGAAGCAGATTTTTTGCCAAGTCCATTACATACCTGTTCATCTACACCCCTACTATCAATCTTTTGGATGGAAACAAGGCGATTTCCCCAATGCAGAGAATTATTACCGCAATTGCCTAAGTTTACCTATGTTTCCAACCCTCACTGATGAGGAGCAGGAGTTTGTGATTAAAGAAATTAAATCATTCCTAAATCAGGCTTAATTCGATTTATTTGACCGATTAAGTTGGCCATAGATGACAATTATTGATGAACCCAATAGTTATCATCTCGCCGAATGAAGCACTTTTGAAACTACACTTACCTGTGAGCGGAAAATCTAAATTGGGTCTGGGAACAGTACAGTTCGGTTTAGATTACGGGATTAGTAACGAACAAGGAAAAACTCCTTTTCAAGAGGTAATCGACATTTTATCTTTTTCCAATGCTCATCATATCAAGGTTCTCGATACCGCCAGCGCATATGGCGAAAGTGAATCTGTATTGGGCCGGTCTGGTGTTAAGCAGTTCGATATCATCACTAAGTTTCTGGCTAAGTCAGCAGACGAGTGTACTTCTCAAATGGCGAGCAGTCTGGCGAAATTAAATTGTGATCATGTATATGGTTTTTTATCTCATAACATCTCCCAATTAATCGACAATCCGTCAATTTGGTCAGCAATGCTGGAGCTCAAAGAGCAGGGAAAAACGAAGAAAATAGGTTTTTCTTTCAATTCGCTATCCGAAATTGAAGATGTGATGAAAGCCGGCTGGATACCAGACTTAATTCAGATACCCTTTAACATCTTAGATTATCGATTTATGGATATTGCTAAGTATTTTAAGGCTAAAGGGACAGAGATACACTCGAGATCTGCTTTTTTGCAAGGGTTGTTTTTCTGTCAACCTCAGAATTTAAGTGATCATTTTAAGGATGTAAAACCTTTTCTACAAGAGCTTCAAAACTACTCGACTAATTTAGCAGGTGATTTATTGAAGTATTGCACAGACAATCCGGTCATCGATAAGGTAATCGTAGGCGTTAATAATTTACCACAGCTCAAAGAAATTATTGTGGGACTTGAGAATGCGGTTAAACTTGAGCTTGAATGCCCCAAACTTGGGGAGTCAATTTTAGCTCCCTATAATTGGCGATCGTGACGTTAATGTTTGATTTAACAGGCAAGAATGCCATTGTTACCGGAGGATATGGACACCTCGGAGCAGCAATGGTACATGGACTAAGATCGGTGAATGCTCATGTAATTGTTGCAGGAAGAAGCAAAGAAAAATTTGATCAGATCTTCGGAGCCGATCCACAAATAACATTTATTAAGTGTGACATTACTTCAAGTAATGATATCAATCATTTAATTTCTACTACTGCAGAACAGTTTGGCTCTGTGGATATTTTAGTGAACAATGCGGCTACGGTGGTAGGGAATAGCATTGAGCGAATGAATGACATGGATTGGGCAGATACACTGGAAGGGGTATTAGGTTCTGTTCATAAATGCATTAGAGCGGTAATACCCCAAATGAAAAAACAAGGTTCTGGTAAGATTGTCAACATCGCTTCGATGTACGGTGTAGTAAGTCCTAATTTCGACTTGTATACCGACATTGAAGAATTTACCAATCCTCCCCATTACGGAG
Source organism: Bacteroidota bacterium (assembly GCA_947459155.1). Classification (GTDB taxonomy): domain Bacteria; phylum Bacteroidota; class Bacteroidia; order M30B66; family M30B66; genus CAMCXT01. The sequence goes on from CANHCM010000002.1 coordinate 21,669, forward strand.
CCGCAAAGGCAGCAATTATTCAACTCACCAAGTATTATGCGGCTCATTTGGGAAAATACAACATTCAGGTAAACGCAATTTCACCCGGTCCATTTCCTACGGAGAATGTTCAGCGTAAAAGTGAGCTGTTTGTCAGTAGATTGGCCGATAAAACGATGCTTAAACGCATTGGTGTACCTGAAAACATTATGGGACCAGTTGTTTTATTAAGCAGCAGTGCTTCAGATTTTATAACAGGTCACAATTTAATTGTGGATGGAGGCTGGACAGCCTGGTAAGTAATGAAGATAGGAGCTATTATTCAAGCACGATTTGGGTCAAGTCGACTCCCTGGAAAAGTGCTCATGCCTTTGCCATTTCAAAATGGTAAACCTCTGCTCAAACATATTACAGATCGGATTAAAACCTCCAGATTAATTAATTATATCGGAATAGCATCCTCCGAAAGAGAGGATAATCAGGCCATAGAGCAATTTGCTATACAAGAACAAGTGGATTGTTTTCGCGGCAGCGAAGAGAATGTTCTGAGTCGCTTTATTGCAATCATCAAAAAAGAGAAATTAGACTATGTAGTTAGGCTTACTGGAGATAACCCTTTAGTGGTAATGAATGAAATCGATCAGGCAATTGAGTATCACGTTCAAAACCAGTTTGAGTATACAAAATCGTCGGGTCTACCTCTGGGTTTGAACTTTGAAATAATTACGGCGGCTTCACTTTTAGCCTTAGAAAATAAAAAACTCGAGAGGGAAGATTATGAGCATGTTACAATTTATTTTTCCAAAGCCACTCATGTAAATAAAGGATTGATTCAATTTGAACTCTCCAATGTGTCAAATGTTCGGTGCACAATTGACTATCCTTCTGATTTTGCAATGATGAACATGCTGATGCAAAGTATCGACCTTCAGAACCGAGATATTCTCAGTGAGTTAAGAAGAATCAGTGTTCATTCACCTTGGATCTTTGCAATAAATAGCGGAAACTTCCAGAAGAAACAATACAAGAATTTGAAAGAGGAGTTTGAAGACCTTAAGCTTATTTTGAAAGAGAATGAATTCAATTACACGTTAGATTTTCTATCAAAAAAATTTAATTCGACTGTAGCGGATAAATAAAGTAGTCCAGACCTAAACACTTTGAAACTGTTATTCTCAACGATTTATCATTAAGTACTCCATAAACTTCGTCACTCAAGCCAAATAACGCACTTAACATGGAAAACAATAACGCGGTAACAAAAAATGAATTTGGATTTTATCGACTGAATAATATTCCTTCTCAAGAAGAACTTGATGAGTACTATCAAAAGAAGTATTTTCAAGAAGATAGAGCCATTTATTTTCATGAATATAGTCCGGAGGAGCTACTTTATTTCAGAAATAAAAACGAGCAGAAAGCGATTATCATTGAAAAGCTTTTTTCATCAAAAAATGAAAAGCCCCGATTGTTGGATGTAGGTTGTGGCGAAGGCTTTACATTGGCTTATTTTCATGAACGTGGCTGGGATGTAAGAGGTGTTGATTACAGCGAATATGGTTGCAAACAGCACAATCCTGAGATGCTCCCTTTTTTCAGTGCGGGCGACATTTACAAGCAGCTTGATTCTTTGCTTCAAACTCAAACAAAATACGATTGTATTTGGTTGGACAATGTTCTTGAGCATGTGATTGATCCTGGTGGTTTGCTTCAAAAGCTAACTGTTTTGGCACATTCCGGAACGATACTTATGATTGAAGTGCCAAACGATTTTTCTGTCATACAGAATAAATTGCTGGCTGATGGAAAAATAGACAGACCATTTTGGGTGGTTAGTCCCGACCATTTGTCGTATTTTAATCTGGAAGGCTTAACCAACCTGGCTGAGAGCTGCGGATGGGAGAACAAGCACACAATTGCGGATTTTCCGATTGATTTTAACCTGGCAAATCCGTTTGCCAATTATGTGATGAATCGTGATGTGGGTAAAGGTGCTCACCAACAAAGAATATTTGTTGAGAATATAATGCATTCTGTTTCTCCCGATTTGACAAACCTTTACTACGCTGCAATGGCGCAATTAGGTCTAGGTCGTCAGCTAATCTCATTTTTAACACTTAAAAACTCAGACGATGAAAGAAATTAAAGTACTAAGTGGTTCAACAGATGCCGAGAAGTCTAATCGAAACTTCATTGTTGAACAATTAAGAAATACCCCAATTCCCGATTCCGAGCTTGTCTTCAATCTTGGCCTTTATATGAATCGTCAAAGTTTGTCGAGAATTTTGTTTATGACAGAGTTGTATCGAAAAATTATTGATGTACACGGAGTTGTAATGGAATTTGGCGTGAGATGGGGACAGAATCTAGCCCTTTTTTCCTCATTACGCGGAATGTTAGAACCTTTTAATTATAACCGAAAAATTATTGGGTTCGATACATTTCAAGGATTTCCTTCGGTAGATTCAAAAGATGGTTCAATGGTTTCTGTAGGAGATTATTCCGTTTCTGATAATTATAAGAACATCTTAGAATCCATTCTTGTTTACCATGAATCGGAAAGTCCGCTTTCTCACAAACGCAAGTTTGAACTTGTTGAGGGTGATGCTACCCTTACTGTTCATGATTATATCAAGAAGAATCCCGAAACAATTGTTGCTTTAGCATATTTCGATTTTGATATCTATTCTCCAACAAAAGCATGTCTTGAGGCCATTTTACCAAGACTCACAAAAGGTAGCATTATTGCTTTCGATGAACTGAATTGTCCGGAATTTCCTGGTGAAACCTTAGCTGTTCTCGAAGTGCTTGGACTTTCAAAGTACGCCATAAAAAGAAGTCCTTTAAATCCTTTGATATCCTATTTAACAATTGAATGATGAAGCGATTAGAGCACTATTCGTGTTTAAAATCAAAGGAATTCCATCATAAAGACTACAGTATTTGCAGTATACGCGAACAAGACATCATGTCTATTCGAGTATGGAGAAATCTGCAAATTGATGTCCTTCGGCAAAAATCTTTAATTTCCGAGGAGCAACAGAAGAGATACTTTGATTCCGTGATTTGGCCCACGTTTGAGCAGGATAATCCTAATCAGATTTTAGTGAGTTTTTTTAAACATGGGGAGTTAATCGGGTATGGCGGTTTAGTTCATATTTCGTGGGAGGACAAAAGAGCGGAGGTGTCATTTTTAGTAGATCCAGAACGTCACATTCCTGAAATTTATGAGGAGGATTTTAGTGCGTTCCTAACATTAGTGGGCAGCATGGCTTTTTCAGACCTTGGGTTTTATCGCATCTTCACGGAAACTTACGATATTCGAGAACTGCATATATCCATTTTAGAGAAAAACAATTTTCAACGCGAAGGAATTATGCGTAAACATGTGTTAATCCATGGAGAACGCATTGATTCAATAATTCATGGATGCATAAACGAATAACAATGCTGCAGAATAAAAGAATTTTTGTGAGTGGTGGTGCCGGAGTAATCGGCCAAGAACTTATACCAAAATTACACGCGCTTGGAGCTGTAGTTTTAGTTGGAGATCTAAAACCTCGTCCAGAGCATTTCGCAGAAGAGGTATTGTATTTTCAGGGCGACCTTAACTACTTGACAAAGGATATTTTAGAAGATTTTTCGCCTAATATCTTTATTCACCTTGCCGCTACTTTTGAAAGATCTACGGAATCTTATTCATTTTGGGAAGAGAATTTTTGGCACAACGTAAGATTAAGTCATCACCTTGCCACATTAGTAAAAGACTTACCTAGCGTTACGAAAGTAATTAACGCCTCCAGTTATTTAATTTATAATCCAGAGCTTTATAGCTTTTCCGAGCCGCAGTCTGCCCCTTATTCTTTAAAGGAGTCTGATCCAATTTATCCGCGAAATCTCACTGGCATGGCTAAATTGGCTCATGAAATTGAAATTCGTTTTCTTCAAAGTTTTGCCGGCGAAAGCAAATCATACATTAATGCCAGAATTTACAGAGGATATGGAAAGGGTTCCCGTTGTGTTATTTCGCGCTGGATTCGTTCATTATTAAATGGAGAGGAAATAAAAGTTTATCGAAAAGAAGGTATCTTCGATTATATATATGCCGGTGATACAGCCGAGGGGCTAATTCAACTTGCGGCGAGTAAAGAGGCCTCTGGAATTATTAACTTAGGAACTGGTAAAGCACGCAAAGTTCAGGATGTAGTCGATATTCTTGGTAAGCATTTTCCGGGCATGCGCTATACAGAACACGAATCTGATATTCCGTTTGAAGCTTCTCAGGCCGACATTTCACTGCTTAAATCTCTCACTCATTGGGAACCAAAGAATACTCTAGAGAGCGTAATCCCAGAAATTATTGAGTACGAGCGGGCTCACATTGAACAGGTGACTAATCCACCTGGGAATGTTATGCTTTCCTCTGTTTCGAAGAAAATACCCTTAGCTCAATCAATAAAATTCGCGTGCAACAAGCTTGACAAGGATGTATTACTCGTAGGTGCCGATTTAAATGAAAATGCCTTAGGGCGATATTTTTGTGATGATTTTTGGTGCATGCCAAGAATTAATCACCTCGATATAAAAGACTTAATTGACTATAGTAAGTCAAAAGGCATCAAGGCAATTATTCCAAGCAGAGATATGGAATTGCCTTATTATGCCAAACATCGAGTAGAACTCCTAAAGAGCGACATAAAGGTAATGGTGTCTAGCCATGAAACGGTAGAGATTTGCTTGGATAAGTTGAAATTTTACGAAGAGTTAAGTTCACACAATTTCCCTGTTATCCCAACAAGTTTAAGTTTGCATTCTAAAGACGCCGATCGTTGGGTCGTTAAGGAGCGATTTGGTTCCGGCTCTGCAGGATTAGCCGTTAATGTAGCTGAAGCGGAAGCTTTGGCTTTTGCTGAAAATCTTGAAAATCCGATTTTCCAGCCATTTATTCAGGGCGTTGAATACAGTGTTGATGCTTATGTTACCAAGTCTGGGAAAGTAAAGGGAATCGTATGTCGAACAAGAGATTTAGTGGTGGGTGGTGAATCTCAGATTACTTCAACTGTAAGTAATCCAGAAATTGAAACTTTGATTGAGTCCATTTTAGGGAATTATGGTTTTTATGGCCATGTGGTTTTTCAATTAATTGAGACGTCCGATAAGAAACTTCACATTATTGAATGTAATCCGAGGTTTGGTGGTGCTTCTACGCTTTCGATAGCCGTTGGATTAGATTCGTTTTATTGGTTTTTACTGGAATCGATTGGACAGAATGTAGATAAATATCCATTTAATAAAGGGTATTCACATAAAAGGCTGGTGCGTTATGCTTCTGATATTTTTGTAAAAATCTGAAATGAAGTACGGCGCAGTTATTTTCGATTTAGATGATACTCTTTACAGTGAAGCCACTTTTGTAGAGAGTGGTTTTCTAGAAGTTTCGAAATTCCTTGCGAGTGTTTCTGATTTGGCTGTTGGGGTTGATGAAATTTATGGAAAGATGCTAGATTCTTTGCGTCTTCACGGAAGAGGAAAGGTATTTAATGATGTGTTGGAATGGCTTCAACTTAATGTTCAGGAATATCTTCATACCCTCATTTACATCTATCGAAATCATTCTCCTAGAAATATCAGTCTCGATAGCGAGATGAAAGAACTATTGATAGATCTTAAAAATCATCAATTAAGGATTGGTATCGTAACAGACGGTACATACGTGACTCAGCGAAACAAGACGGATATTCTTTTTCATGATTTAATTCTGGATTGTATTATCCACACAGATTCTCTCGGAGAGCACCATTGGAAGCCATCGACTGAGCCTTTTAAGGTGGCGTCAAAACTTCTTGGTGTTAATCCTAATCAAGCAGTATACATTGGAGATAATCCGGTTAAAGATTTTAAGGGGCCAAGATGTATTGGCATGCATGCAGTTTGGTGGAATCCTTATCATAAGTCATTTAATTTTTCAGATGAATTAAGTAAGCCTGATTTTATTGTAAGCAATATTCAAATGCTTCGAAAACACTTAATTGGAAGTCAAGATGATCAATGAACTGAAAATTGGAAATACGCTGGTGGGAAAGAATCACCCGGTATTTATTATCGCGGAATTATCTGCCAACCACAATCAACAGCTCGATGTAGCGCTCGAAACAGTTAAGGCAGCGAAACGGTGTGGCGCGAATGCCATCAAGTTGCAAACGTACACTCCCGATACTATCACCCTAAATTCCTATCGGCCGGAGTTTAAATTGACCCAGGGAACCATTTGGGATGGCAAATTCTTGTACGATCTATACAAGGAGGCCTACACGCCCTGGGAATGGCATAAGACTCTTTTTGATGCGGCGATTTCAGAAGGTTTGGAAGTCTTTTCCTCACCATTTGACCTAAGCGCGGTTGATTTTCTGGAGACACTTAATGCTCCTGCCTACAAAATCGCCTCCTTTGAAATTAATGATATACCGTTGATCCGCAAAGTGGCTAAACTGCAAAAGCCAATTATAATTTCCACGGGTATTGCTCGTCCTGAAGACATAGAATTGGCTTTGGAAACCTGTTTCAGTGAAGGCAACCACCAGGTAGTTTTGCTAAAATGTACCTCTAGTTATCCTGCACCAATAGAAGAAGCCAACATGGTAATGATACCTGATTTAACCCAACGATATCAGGTACTGTCTGGTCTATCTGATCATACGCTTGGAATCACAGTGCCTGTTGTCGCAACGACCTTGGGAGCCTGTGTCATTGAGAAACACTTTATTCTGGATCGCAGCATTGGAGGGCCTGATGCTTCATTCTCATTGGATGAGAAGGAGTTTACTGCTATGGTTAATGCAGTTCGGGAGGCCGAAAAAGCAATAGGTGTAGTCGATTATTCGCTTTCTCAAAAGCAAATCAATTCACGGGAGCATTCTCGCTCTTTATTTGTCACTGCAAATATTCAGAAGGGTGAGGAATTTTCAGTGCATAATATAAGATCTGTGCGCCCAGCCAATGGTCTGCATACTAAGTATTTCGATAAGATACTTGGAAAGAAAGCATTAAAGGATTTAGAATTTGGCGAACCGCTTAGAGAGGAACATATTGAAGGATTTTCAATAAATGAGTAGGTTCAAAATATTTTTTGAAAATTCTACAAATCGCGTTGATAGTGTTTTACTTGAGCTGAATGTCAGCACATGAGGGAATTTATTGAAAAACGAAGATGAGCAGCAGTCGTATAGGAATTTTTCCGGGGTTTAATACATCTACCCACGATCCAATTCACAAAAGAATTATCGAATGGCACGATGCTACACCGTATAATTATCATGAGGCGCTAAGAGCAGTGTCATTGAGTAAGAGGGAGCTGATTCAGCTTAAGATTGTAAAACTCTATTATTTCCTGAAATTGTTAGTAAAGCGGGATCGAACTGCTGGACTGTATTACAAGAATGTAAATATTCTGCACTCAGTTGTAGAGCTTTCTGTCGTTTACACTAAAGATGGTCGGTTCGATAGGTTTTCCAGAAACACATTCAATTGTCTCAATACCGCAATTCAGGTAACATACAATGCTCAACGGTTAGTTCAAGAGAATCGGGTTGCAATTGTAATTGGTGGTGATGAGGCCTTTGTTTATGGCTCCGTTTGGGGGCAGATTGCAGCGCAGAACAACATTAAGCATTTTCATTTAAAACAAAGAGAAGGTTTTGTATCTGCGTTTCCTTTCGACCTTAAGACGCTTTATGCAGGACCTAAATATTATAAATTAGAGAATGATGCCAAAGCAGTGACCAACAATAATCTGCTTGCGGAAATTAGAAATGTAATTGAGCAGGGTAATTATACGTATATGCGGAAAGCGAGTCATGACAATGATAAAGACTTGTCATACTTAGATGGCGCCTTTGTATTGTATCTGCATGACTTTTTAGATAGCCCCGGAATATATGGCCAGGTTTTCTTTTTCGATTTGTGGGAATGGATTGAGATGGCAATTAAAACATCAATAGACCGGAAACAAAAATTGGTCATTAAAATTCATCCAAACGTTTCCGAGAAAAATAAACTGGCTATCGCACGTTTGAAAAGAAAGGTAGATAGACATAAAAACGTAATTGTTACAAACGATCACTTTTCACTTTACGCATTTCGAGAGCGAATTAAAGGCGTGCTCACGATCTTCGGAACGGTTATGGCCGAAGCAAGGCAGTTCAATATTCCTTGTCTTTCAGCTGCGGTTAATCACCCATATTTGTGTGGAAACCTTGTTCCAAAAATCAATTCGAAAGCAGATTATATTACAAAACTAAATCAGTTTTTTAGTGGCGAGAAATTAATGAATGATTCTCAGGCAAGTGATCCCGCATTGACCTATTATTTGGTTAACTACGAGCCATTCTTTAAGAATAGTTTATTTGAAGGTCTGCCATACGACGACATGAGTATGGATTTGTTCAAGAGACTGCATCCAACACTCGAGAATGTTGACGGTTATGGAATTCATGAAAGAAGGAGAGTTTTCTTGTATTCTTCTGAAACAAAAGAGTATATCGAAGATTATTTAAGTGAAAACGAAGAGGCGCTTAAGAAACGTTTAGAACATCTCCTGAATAGTTTTAACTAAATCGATTTAGAGAGAGAAACATGATTGCATTCAAACCAATGGGCGGCCTTGGAAATCAAATGTTTCAGTATGCAGTATCATTTGTACAAGGTCAGGATGTTTTCATTGATTTTAGCTTTTTACAAAAAAACAATAAGAGTAACGAACATTTTACCGCACGCAAGTTTGAACTCGACTTGTTTCCGAACCTTAATTGGAAGTCCTTTACAACAAGACACAGGTTATTGTATTTGAGCCATTCTGAGAACAGACTATTGGAAAGAATGAGGTCTTTATTGGGGTTTTATTGTAAGTGGATAGTTCAGCAGGAGAACGAGTTCGTTAATCTCCCCAATCACGCAAACCTCTACTTTGTCGGGTATTTTCAATCAGAAAAGTACTTCCATCATAAACGTGCTGAATTAGTAAAGACCTTCGAATTTCCGGAGCTCGATCGCCGCAACATACCTTATCTAAATGAAATCATGGCGGTCGAGAATTCGGTTAGCGTGCACATTCGACGCGGCGATTACCTTAAACCAAGTGTATTGGAATACCATGGCATTTTGCCGGATGCCTATTATAAAAATGCATTAAATCATATTTCAAGTCAACATCCAGATACGACGCTTTTTGTTTTTTCCGACGACCTGAACTATGCCAAGAGCCTTTTCGGAGATTCAGGTAAGGTGATTTATATACAGGGTAATGAATCTTCTGCATGGCAAGACATGGCTTTGATGACGAAGTGTAAGCATCATGTAATTGCCAATAGTAGTTTTAGTTGGTGGGGAGCCTGGTTATCTCAGAAATCAGGAATTACTGTGGCCCCTCAGAACTGGTTTAATCCTCAAAAAGTGAAGTTCGATATTCATGATTTTATTCCCAAAACCTGGGCAATTATTGCCTAGCAACACCAACGTCTCTTTCTCAAAATAAACAATCTTACATGAACCCGATAGCTTTCATCAAAACAGCTGTGCTTAAAATTGTACTGAGAATACTTAAAACATCGGTCAACCAGGATGTTTGGGAAGATGTTTTTCGCTTATCGCTCAGTAAAATGAATTTCGGTAATGGAAGCGATTTTAAAGATAGTGGAGAACTAAGTGTACTCGGCAGAATTAAAGAATCCTACCGCGCTGGGGAGCAATTAACGGTATTTGACATTGGGGCTAATGTGGGTAAATATGCTTGCGAGCTCTCCGATTTCTTTGGATCTCAAGCAACTATTTTTTCGTTCGAGCCTTCTGAGAAAACTTTCCAGTTGTTTTTAAGTAACACGAAAGGGAAATCGAACATCCTACCCAACAACATGGGAATGGGTAAAGAGCCATCCACCATAACCCTTTACACAAACAATGATGGTTCTGGATTGGCCTCCGTATACCAAAGAAAGCTTGACCATTTCGGCCTTTCAATGGATAAGAAGGAGGTTATTAATCTTTCTTCAGTCGACGTTTTTTGCCAGGAAAAAGGGATCAATCGAATTCATTTTTTAAAGCTCGATATTGAAGGTCACGAGCTCAGCGCTTTACAGGGAGCTTCCACAATGCTTAACAATGGAGCTGTTGATTTTATTCAATTTGAATTTGGTGGATGTAACATTGATTCGCGAACCTATTTTCAGGATTTCTTTTACCTCCTTAAAGACAAGTATATCATTTATAGAATATTGGAAAATGGATTGTATGAAATAGTCCAATACAAAGAAATTTACGAAGTGTTTATAACGGTGAATTATTTAGCAATTCGTCGAGATTTGAGGGCATAGCAGAGTTTGAAGCATTTATCCCTTCACATAAACATGAGGTTTTAGGTAATCATGCTGATTTCTGTTATCATTCCAACATACAATAGTGCTTTGTATATTGAAGATACGCTAAATAGCGTATTCGGCCAAGGTTGGAATGATTTAGAAGTGATTGTTATGGATGATGGCTCAACCGACAACACACTTTCTTTACTCAGAAGTCTTGCGGAAAAAGAGAGTAGACTCCATGTTTTTCAGCAGCCTAATGGTAAACCAGCTAAAGCCCGTAACAATGCAATTCGAAAGGCTAAAGGTGAATGGATTGCATTTATCGATTCTGACGATATCTGGTTACCCAGGAAGTTAGATTACCAACTGGCTGAAACAATAAAATATAATGCTGACTTAAGTTTTACCAATGGTTATGTCTGTTTGAATAACAATATGGAACTGCGTGATCATTTATTTATGGTAGAACAAAGAATATATGAGGGCGAAGAAGGTGTTCAATTATTTCATCAGCAAAATCGTATACCGACATCCTCTGTGCTGGTAAAGGCCGAAGTTTTTCGAAATTATGGATACATGCCGGAATATCCGGAATATCCGATGTATTGCGAAGATTATTTATTCTGGACTCGGTTGTTAAACAAAGGTTGCAGATTCATAGGGCTCGAGAAACCATTGCTTTTATACAGGGTTCATTCTGAATCTACAATTGGAGATGAAATCCGATTGCTCCCTCCATTAATTCAGGTATTGTTCCTACTACCCGGCGTGAGGGCTATTCAATGGAAGCAACATTTAGAGAAAACTACTCAACGCTATATCGAACTCCTAACAGAACGCAATCAAATGAGTGATTTAGGTCCCTTGGTTTCACCGATTTTGAGGTCTCTATACGCAAGTTGGAAGGCTACGCTTTTATCTGTTGCCTGGACGATCTCAAATCGCCTGTTTGTTAGTCTATTTTGGAGAATGAGAGAGTATAAATCATAAACCGAAAATCCTACGACAACAATTCGCTTTCTCTCAGGAAAGATTATCTGGAATCAGCGTTCGGTCTAAAAAATTGAAGCGGGACCTGTGAAGGAACCCGCTCCAATACCTAAATCAAACTAACGCTACGCATATCAAACAGGTTGCTCAGTCAATTGTTCTTGCCGATCGATAAAAATCTTTGATGAAGCATGTAAGACGCTGATTATCAACCCAAAAAAAATAGTAACCATCCTTGTTGCCGTTGATGGCTATGCTAAACTTCTCCTTCTCACCCTTTTTGAACTGAAACACTTGATGAAGAACATTATACGTAAACTCTTATTGAGCATCCCTTTTGCCGAAAGTTTAATCCTCAAGCCTTTGAGAAACTATCGCTTGAAGAACTATTACATGTCGCTGCTTCCTTTGGCTGACATGGACGAGAAAACCCGGCAAATGTGGCTCGAGCGGATTAGATTGGTTAAGCTAAGCAGCGATAATGCAAGAATAGATGCAATCGAAGCCGCTGGTAAGCTCGTTAATGGCCGCTTGGTAATGCATAACGGTCTTCAAATTGACCCTCTAAGCTATTATGGAGCTCCGGTTATGCGGATGCTCATGGAGAATAGAGCGATTCATGAACCCCAGGAGGAGTATGTATTTCAAGAGGTTCTTAAGCACATTCCACAAGGTGCCACCATGGTCGAGTTAGGCTGCTATTGGGGCTTTTATTCAATGTGGTTTGCTTCGAAAATTAAGAACCCAACCAATGTACTTATCGACAACTCAGATGGAATTGCCCGGGCCCAAAGTAATTTCAAAATGAACAATCTTAAAGGCAATTTTAAGGTTGGATATATCGGTAAGTCAGCGCCTGGTTCTGAAATGGTGTACACTAACGTGGATGACATTTCGGATGAATTTGGAATTCAGTTCATTGATATTCTCCATTCGGATATTCAGGGTTATGAATTGGAAATGCTCCAAACAATGCCGAATAAATTAAGTGCCATGTCGATTGGATTTGTGTTTATTTCAACCCATTCTAACGATTTACACTATTCATGTATCCAGTTTTTAAAGGATTCAGGATTTGTCATTCTTTGTCACGCCGATCTGAATGACTCGTATTCAGAGGATGGACTTATTGTAGCCCGAAATCCTAAGTATCCAGGACCAGACCAAATTAAAATTTCCCTTCGAACAGCTGCGGGGCATTAAGCGTCATGACTCCGGAAGTCTCTATTTGTATTCCAGCTTATCGCGACACTGCACGTCTTACGATATTGCTAAATTCAATTCGTCAACAAGATTTTACGAGTTATGAAGTTGTCATTACTGATGATAGTCCGGATAACTCTGTAAAAGACTTAGTTGATGCTTATCAGGATTTGAAAATCAAGTATTTCAAAAATGATAGCGCCAAAGGCTCTCCGGAAAATTGGAATTACTGTATCAGTTTAGCCAGCGCACCACTCGTTAAACTAATGCACCATGATGATTACTTTTATGATTCCTCATCGTTGGGCAAGTTTATCCAGGCGGCATCCCAAAACCAGGAAATAGATTATTTTTATTCTGGGACATTTATCGTTGATTCTTCTTCTAATTCCGGAGAAGTTTATAAGGTCGACAGCCGCCTGCTTAACCGCATTTCAGAACAGCCCGCATTTCTATTTCATAAGAATTTGATTGGAGCCCCCACGGTTGGTCTGTTTAGAAAGGAATTATCATTTAAATTCGACAGCAAGTTAATTTGGCTTGTCGATATAGAATATTATGTTCGTGTTTTGTTAGCGAAGAAAGTTCTTCATATTTCCGAACCGCTTGTTACTACTGTTATTTCAGATAGTCAATTAAGCTCAGGTCTTAGAAACACATTTACATTTGAAGTGGGTGAATTTCTCTATTGTTACAATAAATTGTCCGGCGAATTCAATAGTTTCAACATTCAAATCCTTAATTTTCGATTGTTAATGTTAATTAAGGAGTTTAATATAAATTCTGAAAAACAAATACGCGATAAGGGAGTTCAGCATGCAATTCCAGGCTGGCTCAAAATTTATTTTCTATTGAGTAAAGTTAATCAGCGATTCGCCTTTGGTTTGTTTTATAGGCTATTTAACTTTCAACCATTGAATTGATGGTCATAGTTGAGATACTAAGTGGTCTGGGAAACCAGATGTTTCAATATGCAGCCGGGCTCAGTCTTGCAAATAGACTCAATGTCCCGCTTCTATTGGATAAGTCTTGGTTCGATGACACCTCTAAGCATCAAACACCTCGAAATTTTGAATTATCCAATTATAACATCAATTTAAATTTTGCAGATAGTATCTTGATTGACAATGACTTTAGGTTAAAAGGGGGCGGTATAGTTCAACGTATTAGAAATAAGTGGAACAGAACGAAGCCGTTGTATCAACAAAAGATTTATCAGGAAGCACATTTCCACTATGATAGTAACTTTGAAAGACTAAGTAGCCCTGTTATGATTTCAGGATATTGGCAATCAGAACGTTACTTTTTACCAGTGGAAGATTTGGTTCGTAAAGCCTTTACATTAGATGTTCCAAGTCATCTTAAACATTGGGTTAACTCAATGCAGAAAGGGGTTTCTGTGAGTATGCATATTCGCAGAGGAGATATGATAAACAACCCTGAGGTAAATCGTGTTCACGGTCATTGTAATCTTGAATATTATCTTAGAGCAATAGCCTATATTCAAAGTAGGTACACTGATGTGAAGTACTTCATTTTCTCGGATGATTTGGAATGGTGCAAGGCAAACTTACCTTCTGAACTTGATCTGGTATTTGTTGAAGGCAATTCGGGAGATCAGGCTTACTGGGATATTCAACTGATGCGGAATTGTCATCACCATATTATTGCAAATAGCAGTTTTAGCTGGTGGGGTGCATGGCTTAATTCCAGTCAGGGAAAAACAGTTATTGCTCCGGTAAAATGGTTTGCTCAAAGTTCGCATCAAACCGACGATTTAATACCTTCATCCTGGATTCGTTTGTAACTAAAACTTAAAATCAAATGGCTCGAATTTTAGTTCTGGGAGGTAGTGGTTTTATCGGGAGTAATATTGTTGCTGCTTTGCTTGATAAGAATCACATTGTGGTTAATTTCGACAGGCCTGGCACGTCTCCTGTTCAGTTTGAAAAATTCCCCAATTATAAGTTCATTCCAGGTTCACTGGCCGATTCAAGCCACGTGCGCATTGTGTTCGATCAGCAGCCGTTTGATAAGGTAATTTATTTGGTTTCTACTTTATTGCCTTCTTCAGGGTATTTGGAATTCATTCAAGAGCGAGACATCAACATCATTGCATTGTTTGAAGTTTTGCGCAACATGGAGTCCAACGGATGTACAGATCTATTGTTTTTCTCAAGCGGAGGAACTGTTTATGGTTTAAACGGGAAATCCGAAAACAAAGAAGAAGATCCATGTTTGCCATTTACTTACTATGGATATACCAAATGGGCACTTGAGGAATATATCCGATTCTTAAGCAGGACAACTCCGGTGAAATTCACGATTGTCCGTCCCTCAAACCCTTATGGAAGTGGTCAGAATCTGTTCGGCAAGCAGGGCTTGATTGCAGTGGCCTTAGGTCGAGTTTTGGCGGGGAAACCTATTGAAATTTGGGGCGATGGATTGGTCGTGCGTGATTATCTGTATATCGACGACCTCGTGAGTGCGGTTTGTTTACTATTGAATGTTCCGGCAAACAATCAAACCTATAATATAGGATCAGGTTTGGGTGCGTCTGTGAACCAAATAATTGATGTTTTAAAAGAAGTTGTAGGCACCCCAGTAGTCGTTCAATATTCACCCGCACGAAAAATCGATGTACCCGTAAATATACTTAATATCGATAAAATAAAGTCAACCATTAGTTGGGAGCCGAAGATTAGTTTAACCGATGGGATTTCTTCCTTGTGGACTGAGATGAAGGCAAATTCAAAATTGTAAAGAATGACGGATACAGCACCATTGGTTTCGGTTTTCATGCCTGTTTACAATGCAGGAATTTATCTGGCAGAAGCTATAGATAGTATTCTTAATCAGACGTATACGAATTTTGAATTTGTTATATTAAATGATGGATCTACTGATAAAAGTGAGGAAATAATTAAATCATTTAATGATCCGCGTATTCGTTTAGAGAATAATGAAAGAAATATTGGATTAATAGCCTCTTTGAATAGAGGCTTGACGCTTTGTAAAGGCAAATACATAGCGCGAATGGACCAGGATGACATTAGCCTTCCTACTCGCCTTGAAAAGCAGATTTCTTGGCTGGAAGGCCATCCTGAGTATGGTTTAATAGGATGTTGGTTTGAGGATTTTGGAGATCAGATTGAACCCAAAATTGTGAGGTACAGCTCGGATGATACGCACATTCGAATTCGACATCTATATCAAACCCATATATCTCATCCAACAGCGGTGCTAAGAACCGAAATCATCAGAAAGCACCAGCTAACTTTTGATCCCGACTTTGTTCACGGAGAGGATTACAATTTTTGGGTTACCCTTTCTTCCTATGCCTTATTGTCGAATTATGAAGAAGTGCTGGTACGTAAGCGAGATCACCCTCGAAGTATTACCAACCAATTTGCCTCAACCATGCATGCTACATGCACCCGTGTGAAACAAAGGCAATTTGCTGCTATGGGAGCTCCCTTATCTATTACTGAGGCCGATTTATACACTCGATTTGCCGATACAGAGTGGGATTTTTCTGAATCTGAAATGAATAGTTTGGTTGAGATTCTAACTCGAATTTCAGAAGCCAACAAGAAATCGGCCTTCATTAATATTCCTTCTTTTGAATACTACCTCGCGGAAAAGTGGTTTCACCTGTGTTATCAAAATAAACACATCCGATCTAAATCACAACAATATTTTAACAAGATCAAATTTAGTACTGGTTTCAAAGCGCCTGGTCTTGCGGCAATGCGAATGATGCTTAGAAGTTTACGTTTGCCTGTTTAACACCTGCATGCAGAAATCCCCATTCTTCAGCATAATTATTCCTACTTTTAATCGGGGGTATATTTTGCCCGAGACGGTTCGCTCTATTCAAAATCAGTCCTTTGCTGATTGGGAGGTTATAATTGTTGATGATGGTTCAACAGACAATACAGCCTCAGTTGTCCGGTCTCTGCAACAGAATGACGAACGCATTAGTTATGTATTCCAGGAAAACGCGGAGAGAAGTGCAGCTAGAAACAATGGCGCAATTCAATCCAAGGGCCAGTATTTGTTGTTTTTAGATAGTGATGATGCTTTTACTGATGACCACTTAGACGAATTAAATCAATTAATACAACGCCATAAGGCTCCTGTTGGGATGATTTTTTCGAATATGATCTATTTAACCGAGGATGGCCTTGAAGCGGTTGAATTGCCTTTAATGCAGGCGGGTAAAGAGTTTGAGTACATGCTGCTGCAGCCAATCACGCCGAGCAGGGTGTGTATTCATCGCGATGTGTTTAGTGTGTTTCGCTTTGATCCTCAAATTACAATTGTTGAGGATTTGGTTCTTTGGGTGTGTATTGCTTCTCAATTTCCAGTGTATCAGCTAACCAAGCCAACTGTTTTATATAGGGTTCATCCCGATAATTCAGTCGATTTAAGTAGAAATTCTTATGCGAAGAGATATAAAGGCCTAAAGAGATTTTTTACACATGATGACTACAGCGTTGTCAGTACTAAGATTTCACCAGACATCAAAAGCCATCTTTTGGCAGAATGTACATTTAATATAGCCAGACATTTTGAGTTTGTTCGAAATTATTCTGCTATGAATTATATGCTGCTCAGGTCATTATTTCACAAGTTTAGCTATAGAAATAAAGAAAGATTATACATGTTTTTAAGCCATTTGCCTGTTCTGGGATACTGGCTCAGGAATCGAAAGCGAAAGTGAGAATAGTACATGTGATTCCCAGCTTATTTGCTGGAGGAGCTGAAATTTTAATGTCGAATATGGCCATAGCTTCGGCTAAGCTTGGCCATTCAGTATTGGTTTGCTGTTTGTTTCCTCCTGATCAAAGCTGGAACAAACAACAGTTATGTATAGAGTTAGAAAAACACTGTGAAGTTGTTGTTTTGGAAGAGAGTATTCATTTTAGATTCCTTCGGTCTCCAAAGCTCAATAACAAGAAGTTCATTCAGAAAATTATTGAATTTAATCCCGATATTATTCATTCACATTTATACTTATCGGAGCTTCTTGTTTATTCGCATATTTTTAAAAGTTGCAGGTATTTTAGTCATGGGCATGATAATATCATTCAATTAAATCCATTCCGAATTTCATCCTTATTCAACAAGTCGAAACTCACAAATTGGTGGGAGAGAAGATGGTTGCTTTCTCAGTATTCTAAAGCTAAACCCAACTTTATAGCGATTTCAAAAGATGTTGAAGCCTTTTTCAAAAGAGTTTTGCCATCTAATCGATTTAAAACTTATTATTTACCCAATGCAATTAACGTTGAAAGATTCGCCCATCAACGTGTTTATGAAAATACGGCTAAACCGTTCAAGTTGATTTCAATCGCGAATCTGGTACCTAAAAAGAATCACACGTATTTAATTGATGTTGCTAAAGTGCTTGTAGACAGAAAACTAGATGTTCGTGTAGAAGTATTGGGAGATGGTCCTTTAATGGGTGAATTACAAGCCAAGGTCAAGCAGAATGGGTTAGAGGATGTGTTTTTCTTCTTAGGAAGTGTGGGTGATGTGTCTAAGCATCTTAACAATGCTAATCTTTACGTGCACCCTGCGTGGTATGAACCTTTTGGCCTGGTTCTTCTGGAGGCCATGGCCAGTGGTTTACCGGTAGTTTGCTTGGACGGCTATGGAAATCGTGAGCTCATGTTTGAGGGGCAAAATGGTTACATGCTTCCAGTTGATACCTCCGCAGATTTATTTGCCGATAAAATTGAGTTTTTCATGAAAAATCCAGGCTCTTTAAAAGAGCAGGGTTTGTGGGCAGCAAATTTTGCAAAGCGTTATGACATTAACCTTTATGCCCAGAAATTATGCGATCTCTATTTGCAATCTAAAGAAAGCTAAGTTCTTTCTCTGAAGGGTATGAAATTAATACAGCCCTATGCTTCCCCTGAAAAACAAACATACTGCCGGCAGCAACTGCCGAAGCTCCCGCGTCGATAGCTTGTTTAAAGTCGCCGGTTTGAGCGGCTCCTCCACACGCGATTAGAGGTATTGAGACCTGAGGGGCAATCATTTTAATCAGCCCTAAGTCGAAACCTTCCATTGTGCCATCCCGGTCTACCGAATTGAGAAGCACCTCACCCGCTCCTTTCTCTTCTAACATTTGAACATATTCCAAAGGCGGAATGTCGAGTTTTCGACTACCGCTTTTAACAACTACGCGGTATTTACCCCAAAAGTCCTTCTTTACGTCTACCGATACTACAGTTGCTGAACTCCCAAACTTTTCCGAACATCGGGTTACCAGTTCTGGGTCATCTGCAAGAATACTGTTGAGGCTAACTTTTTCAATTCCGGCTTTTATCACCGCCGAAATATCTTCCATCGTTCTTAATCCTCCACCGTATGCCAGTGGCATGAAAGCTTCAGTAGCGACATCCCGGATATAGCGAACATTAGGTTTTCTTCCTTGTTGGCTTGCGGTAATATCAAGGAAGATGAGTTCATCAACTTCTTTGTCGTTGAAGATTTTAACCGCATTAACAGGATCTCCTACATAAACGGGTTTTTCAAACTTCTTTGTTTTAACCAAGGACCCTTCAAGGTTGCACAATAAAACAGGAATAACGCGTGCTCTAATCATTGTCCATCCCAATTGACAAAGTTTCTCAATAAGGCCATCCCAAATTTGTGGCTTTTTTCAGGGTGAAACTGAACCCCTGCAACATTTTTTCTGACGAAGGCAGACGCATAACGATACCCATAATTCGACTCCAGTAATTCATCTTCAGCATTTTGCATATTGAAGTGGTAAGAGTGCACAAAGTAATATCGAGGTTCCTCAGGGAGCGAATCAACCAGAGGATGCGGTTTCGTGCTGTGAACGAACCCCCAGCCCATAAACGGAACTCTTAAGCCCTTGTTGCTAGAGTCGAACTGAAAGCGGATTACCTTTCCCTCAATAAATCCTAAGCCTGGAAGCTTACCTTCTTCAGAGCTATTCAACAACAACTGAGCGCCGAGGCAGATGCCAAGAATTGGCACGTTGTCTTGCTTTATTTTTTGCTCAAGTGTAGCCGAGAGGCCCATGGTATGAAGCTGTTGCATACCACTGTCGAAGGCTCCAACACCGGGTAAAATAAGCCGGTCTGCATCAGCAATAATCTGAGCATCTCTGGTGATTATTGCTTTATGCCCAATCTTTTTCAACATGTTGGCAACGGAACCAATGTTACCCATGTCGTAGTCAATAATTGCAATCATTATGGTTCAAAGGTAGTAATTCGTTTAGCCTTAGCCTTCAAATGGATTCCATTAATTTTTAGTTTTGCCCGAATGTTGGGAAAGCGCCAAATCCTCTATATCATCGTTTCCGATTATCCTTATGGTTTCGGAGAGCCCTTTTTAGAGGACGAATTGGCCTATATATCCGATAAATTCACCAAAGTTTATATAGTTATTCCGGAATCGCACCGAATCGATAAATCACATGTAAAGTTTAAAGTCCCAGCCAACGCTGAGATTTTGGAATTTAACATTTCAATCACGGCAAGCGATAAATTGAAGAGCGCCATTAAATGGCTTTCGCCAGCCTGGGTGCTTGAACGCGAATTCATCCGAAAACATTACAAACATCCCTTTTCACTCTTGCATCTTAAATTGATGCTTGCCTATGAAGCTTACGCGGCGAAGTTTGCTGATGCGCTCGAGAAGCACATTTATAAAAAGGGATATTCTTTAGATGAAGTAAGCCTTTACACTTATTGGTTTAGTAATGTATCGTATGCTCTGGCAAAGCTTAAACATAAATTTCCGCAATTAAGGGCGATTACAAGGGCGCATCGATGGGACTGTTTTTACTATGTAAACCCTTCCGATTATTTGCCTTTCCGACCTTGGATGGCGAAGTATCTTGATGGCATTTATCCTATTTCTGATGCCGGTTCGTTTTACCTAAAAGAGAAATTAGCAGGGCTTTTTGATTCAAAAATTATTACTTATCGCCTGGGCGTGGATATTCAAACCCAGATCCCTGAAAGGAGTAAAAAAGGAGGCAATTTAAATGTCGTTTCAATTGCTTTTATTTCCCGAGTGAAACGAATTGATCGTATAGTTGAGGCGCTCAGTTTAATGAATAATGTAAATATAAATTGGACACACATTGGTAGCGCTCCCAAGGACGATAAGCAAGTCGAAGAGCTTGCCAGTGAGAGTCTAAGTTCTAACGTGCATGTAAACTATTCATTTTTGGGCGAGCGTTCTAAGCAAGAAGTGCTCAGCTTTCTGCGTTCCAACCAAGTTGATGTGCTTTTGTGTACTAGTGAATCGGAGGGAATTCCCGTATCGATGATGGAGGCGCTGGCGCATGGAATCCCTGTAATTTCATTAAATGTAGGAGGGATTTCTGAGTTGGTTAATGACAAATACAACGGAACCTTGCTTCCTGAGCACGCCACTGTACAAGACATTGCCCAAGCCCTGCATGAATGGGCCTATCTTTCTGAGATTGAGTATCAGCAATTTTCCAGGAGGGCATATGAAAGCTATTTAACGTATTTTTCGGCACAGAATAACTACACTACATTTTACGCTGAAACGCTACAAGCATGAAAAAGGATTATCAGATTTGCACTCGATGTATCATGGATACCAATGATTATCCGCAAATCACATTTGATTCCAGTGGAGTTTGCTCAATTTGTCACATCTATGATGATCTGGCAAAGAGAACGGTAAAGAGAGGTGACTCAGCCAAGGAGGCACTTCAATCTATGATTACTGAGATAAAAACTTGGGGAAAGAAGCGCGAATACGATTGTTTGATTGGTGTGAGTGGTGGTGTTGACTCCACATATCTGGCTTATTTGGCGAAACAATGGGGATTGCGACCCTTGATTCTGCACGTAGATAATGGATGGAATACCGAATTATCAGTGATGAATATTGAAAATTTGGTCAAAAAATTAGGATATGATTTATTCACGTATGTAATTGATTGGAATGAGATTCGTGATCTTCAGTTGGCTTATATGAAGGCCTCCGTGCTTGATATCGATGTTCCAACCGACAATGCTTATGCTGCTGCTGTTTTTAAAATTGCGAATGAAAAAAAGATAAAGTATATATTAACAGGACATAATACTGTTACTGAAGGCTGGCTTCCTCCAACCTTTACGCATTTTAAATACGATATAATTAATATGAAAGCCATTCATAAAAAATTTGGATCGGTTCCTTTAAAGTCCTTTCCTTATTTAGGCGTAGCCCGTGGATGGTATTTGATGAAAGTAAAAGGACTTACGACCTACTCCCCGCTGAATTGGATTGATTATGATAAAGCAGAGGTGAAAAAATTTATTCAAAACGAGTTGGGCTGGCGAGATTATGGAGGTAAGCACTACGAGAATATTTTTACACGATTTTATCAGGGTTATATTCTGTATAAAAAATTTGGTGTCGACAAACGAAAGTCACACCTGAGTACGCTCATTTGCAGTGGTCAAATCTCTCGTGAAGCCGCTATAGAGGAAATACAGAAGAACCCATATCCTACCGAAGAATTGCTCTTAGAGGATCGCGAGTATGTGATCAAGAAGTTGGGAATTACTGAAGAGGAATTCGAACGCTTGATGTCGTTGCCCATAAAGGCGCACACCGATTATCCCTCAATTTTACATTGGTATGATCGACTGCGCCCTTATGTTAGAGCCGCACGTAAGGTAAAGAAAGCCATTTCCGGCAAACCATAATTCTTCCTCGCAAATAGAAGCAACGGGTAAAATGGCCAATGAATTACCTTCTGAAAGCCGCCTTCAATCTTCGCTTGAAATGAAGATGCCACATGAACTCGTATTCGCAACACGAAATGCCCATAAGATCGAAGAGGCGAGATCTATTGTCGGAAGCCACTTCACAATTTTAGGGCTTGATGATATTGGGTTCACTTTGGAATTGCCGGAAACAGGCAATACGCTGCATGATAATGCTCTTGAGAAGTTGCGCACATTTGTGAAAGCTACCGGAAGGAATGCTATTGCTGACGATTCAGGACTTGAGATTGATTGTTTGAACGGTCGCCCAGGTGTCCACACAGCTCACTACTCGGGGAGTAGAGATGCAAGGCTTAATATGTCGAGAGTTTTGGATGAAATGGGTGAATCTGCCATAAGAACAGCTCGCTTTGTTACCGTTCTTGCATGTAGTTTTCAAGGTCAGGAGTTTATCTTTGAAGGCCAGGTTCGAGGAGTGATAACACATGAAATGCGAGGTAATGATGGATTCGGGTATGACCCAATATTTATTCCGGACGGCTACGAACAAACATTTGCTGAATTAAGCCCACAAGTTAAGAACTCGCTGAGTCATAGGGCAAATGCCTTCAGAAAGTTCATGGAATGGCTGGTTTCAGTCGATTAATTACCTTTGGCCAGCTATGATGGAATTCCTGACCTCTTTTCTTGACTTCATTCTCCATATTAATCAACACCTTGATGCCCTCGTGGCTGAATATGGGACTACAATTTATGCGATTCTATTTCTGATCATTTTTGTGGAAACAGGCTTGGTTGTTATGCCCTTTTTGCCCGGAGATTCGCTCCTATTTGCGGTTGGTGCAATATGCGCGAGACCAGGCTCAGATTTAAGCATCGGAATAGTAATCTCATTGCTGTTTATTGCGGCGGTTTTGGGTGATAACCTCAATTATTTTATTGGGCGCTTTGCCAGTAAAAAGGTTGTGAGTCTAAAGTTATTCGGTAAGCGGCTCGTGAAGCAAGAGTATCTTGATAATACGCAACAGTTCTTTCAGCGCCATGGAACTAAAGCGATTATCATGGCTCGATTTGTACCTATCGTTCGCACCTTTACGCCCTTTGTAGCTGGGGTTGGAAAGATGGATTATAAAGGAAAGTTTCTGCCTTACGATATCGCTGGTGGTGCATTGTGGATTTCCTCTATGTCGCTTTCGGGTTATTTCCTGGGTAATCTCCCTTTCTTCCAGCAGCATTTTGAAGCAGTAGTACTTGGAATTATTGTACTTTCGATTAGCCCAATGATTTTCGCTTTTCTTCGGTCTAAGTTAAAAGGCAAACCGATTCAATAGCCCTGTTATTCGGAAATTTAATTTCAAGGATTGTATCACTCGGCCTTTGCTTCTTCAGATCTTTCCGATTGAATTAAACTGTTTGTTCCTTTAGTGTTGCTTCAATAAAGCATCGTTTAGCGTAGCCAATGCAGGTAGACAATTCGATCGTAAGATTCAAACGCTCACAGTATTCCTAAAAAGGAAACAAGGCTTAAAGTGGAACCTTGTCCCCCTTAAGCCTTGGTATAGCAAGTTTTAATGCTTAGGAATTCGCCAATTGCGCTTGAATTCTTTTCTTCAATCCTTCAGAAGTAATGCTTCCGGGGCGTTCGATAGGGAGACCCATTGCGCGGCTGATGGTTAATTGTGCTAAAACACCCAGTGCTCTTGATACACCGAAAAGCACAGTAAAGAAATCGTACTCCTTAATGCCGTAATGAATGAGTAGAGCTCCGGAGTGAGCATCAACATTTGGCCAAGGGTTTTGAATTTTTTTGATGGACCCTAGAATTCCAGGCACCACATCATACACTCTCCAAACAATATTACAAATGTCGTCGTCGGGCATGTATTTCTTGGCAAAATCCATCTGAGCAGTGAAGCGTGGATCTGTTTTACGAAGTACGGCATGTCCATACCCTGGAACAACTTTTCCTTCTGAAAGTGTACGATTTACATACTGAGCAATTTGCTCACTGGTAGGCAAACCTCCACCAAGATCTTTTTGTAAATCTAAAATCCAACGAATAACTTCTTGATTTGCCAATCCATGCAGTGGGCCGGCCAAACCGTTAATTCCGGCTGAGAAGGAGTAATAAGCATCGCTCAGGGCTGAGCCTACCAGATGTGTTGCATGCGCAGAAAC
>CANHCM010000003.1 GCA_947459155.1 Bacteroidota bacterium
GGTCAAATGTCCTTTCTGCATGTAAGCCGGCAAGCCGAGATGATTCCAGGTGGCGCTTTTTTGCATGGCTTTGAGCGCCAATGTAGAATCGAAATCGCGGATGCCCTTAAACCACGAATCGGCAATTACCGAAACGCTGTGGTAGCCAATCATGCAATCGGTTTCGTTGGCTGCAAGTTCCCACACGGGCAATCGGCCGCCTTGCTCGTACATCAGCAAAAAGGTCTTGATGAAATCGGCTTGTCGTTTCGGGTATAAAATGGCATACAACGGGTGCGCAGCGCGGAAGGTGTCCCAAAGCGAAAATACGGAGTACACATTATGTTCGGCATAGTGAATTCGATTGTCCATGCCACGGTACTTGCCATCGTTGTCGCTCACCACATTGGGCTGCAACAGGGTGTGATACAAGGCCGTGTAAAACACGCGCTTTTGCGCTTCCGTTCCGCCCTCCACCTGAATTCGGCCAAGGGCGTCGACCCAAAAATTCTTTGCCGTGTTTTTGACTGCTTCGAAACTTCGGTAGTCATTTTCGGCTTCTAGGTTTTGATAGGCACCATCCATCGAGGTGAAGGAGATGCCTACACGCACTTCGAGTTTTCGGTCGATGAGTTTATCGAAATTGAGCAATACGTAATCTTTGGTAAGCACTGCACCATTCGCTTGGCCTTGTGGCACAAAGGGTTCGCTAAATTCCATGGCAAAGTACACGTGTTGTTCTTTCGCCCAGGCGTTGCTGATGCGGTAACCGCGGATTACCCGGTCGCTGATCCATTCAACACCGCTTCGGATGGTTTGGTCGCGGTGACGAAGATCGAGCACCACGGCACCTTTGTTTTCGGCGAAAGTGTAGCGGTGAAAACCCACTTTGGGCAAGGCTGTGAGTTCGGCCTTCACGCGGTGTTTGTCGAGAAACACCTCATACCAGCCGGCCCCGGCCTTTTCGCGGGAATGAGAAAATTTCGAGGCATAATCGCTTCGCTTTTCGGAGGCTTTTCCAAAAGGCATCGGCATGAGGAGAATGTCGCCATAGTCGGAAACGCCGGTTCCGCTGAGGTGGGTGTGCGAAAACCCATAAATCACCGAATCGCTGTAATGATAGCCGCTGCAGCCGTCCCATGAGCCATCGATGCGCGTGTCGGGGCTCAGTTGTACCATTCCGAAAGGCACCGTAGCGCCCGGAAAAGTATGTCCATGTCCACCGGTACCCACAAACGGATTCACATAGGCCGTAAAGTCGGGTTGAGCATGGGCCACTATGGAAATGGCAGCCAGAAAGAGGAGTGCAGCAAAGCGAATCATGCTTCGAAAGTACAGCAGATTTTCGCTTTTTAAGCTGGGGCGGCTGAACCGGGCTTTACGCTGCTACTCCTCGCCCCGCCCTTTGGCTGCGCTCAGGGCGCCGGGCTGCGGGGTATTCGCTGCAATCCCTGCCGCCATTTCGTTCGCCCGGGGCTTGGTGTACAACTCATTTCGACTTGAAGAAAAAAATTCCGAAAAACGCACTATTTTTGGCTCCGTCTCGTTAAAACCCGCGTGCTCAATTTTCGCTACACCCTTTTCAGCAATTCGCTGTTTGCGCTCCTGGCCGCTATTGGGCTCCTGGTTAGTGGTTGTTCCACGAAAAAAAACAAGTGGACCAATCGCGCTTACCACAACACCACCTCAAAGTACAATGCCTGGTTTAATGGCAATGAGGTCATCAAAGAAATTGAGCTCAACCTCAGTACCGCGCACGTCGATAATTTTTACAAGGTCATCCCGGTTTACCGGATAGGCACTTTAGAAGACTCCAAGGCCGTTGTTCCGCTTTGCGACAAAGCCATCAAAAAAGGCTCGATGGTGATTGCCAAGCACAACATGCTGATTCGGGGCAAGCAGGCCAACCGATACATCGACGATGCCTACATGCTTCTCGGAAAAGGGCTGTATTACAAGCGTGAATACTACGCGGCGCTCGAGATGTTTACCTACGTAACCCGCGACGCTGTAAAGAACAACAAACGCGACCCTATCCAGCATCTGGCCAACATCTGGCAGGCCCGCGCTTATATCGACATTGGAATGGTTAGCGATGCCCAAATGGCGCTCGACCGTTCGCTAAACGACAAAGCCCTCCCGCAAAAGGCGAAAACGCCGCTTTACATGGCGCTTACCGATTTTTACCTTCGTCAAAACAACTTTCCCAAGGCACTGGAGGCCATCAGCGAAGCGGTAAAACACACCAAAAAGAAAAAACTTAAGGCTCGCCTGTTGTTCATTCAGGCACAGCTGCTTCAAAAAACCGAAGATTTGAAAGCCGCCGGGCTCTTGTATGATCAGGTTTTGAAGATGAATCCGGCCTACGACATGGCGTTTTACTGCCAAATCAACAAGGCCCGTTGTTACAACAGCGAATCGGGAAACAGCACGGCTATCAGGGCATTGCTGGCCTCCATGCTAAAAGACCCAAAAAACATAGATCTGGCCGATCAGATTTATTATGTGCTGGGCGAAATTGAAGAGAAGGAAGAGCGCATCGACAAAGCCATCGAGCAGTATAACAAATCGCTGCGCGCCAACACCACCAATACCGCTCAAAAGGGCTTGTCGTACCTGGCCATTGCAAAAATTCACTTCGCCGATAAGGAATACCGCACCGCAGCGGCATATTACGACAGCTGCATGGCTTCGCTGCCTCAGGACTACCCAGACTACAAGAAAGTGGAGAACCTGAAGAACGCCTTAGCCGCGTTGGTTAAGCGTTACGAAACCATTGAGCGTTACGACAGCTTACTTCGGATGTCGAATTTAACCGACGATCAGCTCGAAAAGAAGCTCGAGGAAATCATCGCCAAACAAGAAGAAGAGGAGCGTAAGCGTCGCCAGCGCGAAGCCGAATTACAAGCCAAAGCCGATGCCGCCGCAGCAGCCGGGGGTAGCGGTTTGGGTTCGTCGGGCGGTGGCAATGCGCCCGGCGGCAACGGACAGTGGTACTTCTACAACCCCAGTGCTTTGGGCTTCGGTTTTTCGGAGTTTCGAAAAATTTGGGGCGAACGCAAGCTCGAAGACAACTGGCGACGGTCGAACAAGCAGATGGTTGCTCCGGTTGTGAACGACGATCCCGATTCCCCCGGTGGAACGGTTAAAGGACAAGATCCGGACTCGATTGCCAAGCCGAAGACCCGAGCCGATAGTATAGCGGAAGCCAAGAAAAACCTAAAAAAAGCGCTGCCGGGAACCCCTGA
Organism: Bacteroidota bacterium; assembly: GCA_947459155.1. GTDB lineage: Bacteria > Bacteroidota > Bacteroidia > M30B66 > M30B66 > CAMCXT01. The sequence goes on from CANHCM010000003.1 coordinate 3,228, forward strand.
AATGAAGAAGGCTTACGCTGATTCTGTGCGTGAGGCTTTTTATGAGCTGGGTATGATTTACCGAGAGCGGCTTTCTGACTTAAAAAAGGCCGCCGAAACCTTCGAAGATTTTCTCAAGAAGTACCCCGGAGATCAATCGGAGGCCGCTATTTATTATCAGCTTTACCGCATTTTTCTGAAGTTGCCCGATGGCGTGAAGGCAGAGCGATACAAAAACCTGTTGTTAAGTAAGTTTCCCGACACCGAATACGCTCAGCTCATCAAAGACCCCAATTTCTTCGCCAACGAGAATCGCAGCAAGAAAGAGGCAGAGCTCTTTTACGAAGAAACGTATCGTTTGTATAAGGCGCGCGATTACAAAACGGTGCTTGACCGCTGTCGCAGTGCTGAAATGCGTTTTGCCGGGAATGAGTTATTGCCCAAGTTTGGCCTTCTCAAAGCCTTAGCCATTGGTCAAATGCGCGATGTGAACGCCTTTAGAGCAGCCCTCCAGGAAACGGCTAAAAACCACCCGGGAGACACCGTTGAGGTGAAGGCCAAAGAGCTTCTGAAAAGTTTGGATAAAGCCCAAGGCATTGGATCGAGAGATTCGGCAACAGTGGCTAAGCCATCGTTCCGCTACAAGCCCGACACCTTGCACTACTTCGTGATTATGTTTGAAGACGTTAAGCTGAATCTGAACGACTTCAAGATCAAACTGAGCAACTTTAACAACAAGTACTTCTCACTGAAGAATTTGCAGGTGCAATCCCGATTGCAGGGAACCAACTATCAGGTTGTCATGGTGCAGTCGTTCGAAAACAAGAAAGCAGGGTTCGATTTTACCCAAACCCTCGATAGCGACGATGAGGTATTTGTTGACATTAGTTTAGACATTGCCGATATGTTTCTCATTACCCCCAGCAACTTTCAACTGTTGATGAAAGAGGGCAATGTGAAAGACTATGTAAAATTCTATAAGCAGGTTTACGAATAAAATTCTCCTGCAAAAATTCACCGTACATTTCACTAAGCCCGTTATATTTGCGAGCTGCAATTTTTGCTAACCCTTTCTCTGTCTACGCTTATGTTTAACGCCAAGTCTTCTCAGAATCAGTCTTCCAACGAGGTTGCCGGAACCAATCAAATTATGTCGGGAACAACCCTTACCGGTGATGTTGTGTGCGACGGAAACATTCGGATTGATGGAAATCTGAAAGGAAACTTGGTGGCCAAAGGCAAGGTTGTAATCGGACCGAACGGGAATATCGATGGTGAGTTGAACTGCCAGAACGCCGACATTTCGGGTACCGTTAAAGGGCGTGTTACCGTTCAGGAGTTGCTCACGTTAAAAGCTACCGCAAAGCTCAACGGCGACATTTCGGCCAACAAGCTTGCCATCGAACCGGGAGCTAATTTCTCCGGAGCCTGCAGCATGGGCGGAATCGTGAAAGATTTTGCGAAACACGGCTCAGGAAACGAGAAACGCGCGGCTCAGGAAAAACTGGCTTAATCTATTCTCCTCAGGTTTCTTAATCGGCTTGGATTAATTTGCGCAAACGCAACAGTATATTTAGTTGCCCGTAAAACCGGAATCACCTGAACGGCTCCCGAGAAAAGCTTTCAGCGACAAGAGAACCCCCAGTCAAATAAGATTTTTAGTGGGCTACCGTTCATTGTACATTCAGTATGTTTTTCGTGCTGAATTCTCAAGGCAATAAATCCTACCTTTGGCCTGTATGAAAGGTAAAAAACCGGGAAAGGCAGCCAATGCCAGTGGCACGAACCGATTCATCAAATGGGTTTGGCTAATCGTAGCCGGACCGGTACTGTTTCTCTTTTTGCTGGTTATGCTCACTTCGGTGGGGCTCTTTGGTAAACTTCCTACCATTGAAGACTTAGCCAATCCACGATCGAACCTGGCCTCGGAGATTATCTCCGCAGATCAGGAAATTCTCGGAAAGTTTTACGTCGAAAACCGCAGCAACAGCACCTTTCAGGAGCTTTCACCACAGCTTGTTGATGCCCTCATTTCGACAGAAGACGCCCGCTTTCATGAGCACGCCGGAATTGATATTCGCGCCTTGTTCCGGGTTGTCATCCGCACCATCATCGGAGGCGACTCCGATTCGGGCGGAGGCTCCACCTTAACCCAGCAGCTGGCCAAGAACATGTTCCCCAGGGAAGACCTGAGTAAAATCGGGGTGATTTTCCGTAAGCTTAAGGAATGGATTATTGCCGCCAAGCTTGAGCGGAATTACACCAAGAACGAAATCCTCGCGATGTACCTCAACACAGTAGATTTCGGAAATCAGGCTTTCGGAATCAAAAGTGCGGCAAGGGTTTATTTCGACACCACACCCGACTCGCTGAAGATTCAGGAAGCCGCAACGCTGGTGGGATTACTCAAAGGGCCATCGTTTTACAACCCGCGCCGAAACTACGAACGCTCCGTTACGCGCCGAAATGTGGTACTCAACCAAATGGTGAAATACGGTAAGCTGAGCGAACAGGCGTACGACTCGCTTAAGGGTTTACCGATCGACCTGAGTAAGTTCCAGGCCGAAAGTCACAACGCCGGTACCGCCACGTATTTCCGCGAGTTTCTGAGAGAATACATGACCGACTGGTGCAAGAAGAACAAGAAGCCAGACGGCAGCTCCTACAATCTCTATAAAGACGGCCTTCGTATTTACACGACCATCAACTCTCGGATGCAAAGCCACGCTGAAGCAGCGGTTCGCGAGCACATGAAAAGCCTTCAAAAGGAGTTTTTCGCCCACTGGAAGGGACAGAAAAATGCGCCCTTCGCCTACATTCCCGAAAGTAAGATTAAGCAAATCATGCGGCAGTCGATGCTCCGAAGCGATCGCTACAAGCGCATGAAAGAAGAAGGCGCCACAGAGGCCGAAATTGAGAAAGCCTTCCGCACCAAAATCAAAATGAAGGTGTTCACCTGGAACGGCGATAGCACCGTGGTGATGAGCCCGATGGACTCTATTCGCTACAGTAAATTCTTTTTACGCACCGGCGTGATGGCCATGGAGCCGCAAACAGGATACGTTCGCGCCTGGGTTGGCGGCATCAACCAGAAGTACTTTAAATACGATCACGTTTACACCGGGAAGCGACAGGTTGGCTCCACGTTTAAGCCTTTTGTTTATGCCATCGCCATGCGCGAAGGATGGTCGCCTTGTACACAAGTTCCAAACATTAACATTTGCATTCCAACACCTTCAGGAGCCTGGTGCCCGTCGAATTCCTCCAAAGCCTACGAAGGAGCCATGGTGCCCTTGCACGCAGCATTGGCGCACTCCATCAACAAAGTTTCGGCGTACCTGATTAAGCAGTTTGGGGTTCAGCCGGTTATCGACATGGTTCGGCACATGGGAATCAAAGGACATATAGATCCGGTTCCTTCAATTTGTTTGGGAACCGCCGACCTTTCGGTGTTTGAGATGACCGGCGCCATGAGCACCTTTGCCAACAAGGGCGTGTATCTCGAGCCCACGTTCATCACCCGCATCGAAGATAAAAACGGCAACGTTCTGGCCGACTTTGTGCCCCGCACCGACGAAGCCATGGACGAGCAAACCGCTTATCTCGTTATTGAATTGATGAAAGGCGTTGTTGAAGGCGGAACCGCAACCCGTTTGCGTGGAAAGTACGGTCTCACCATGCCCATCGCCGGAAAAACCGGAACCACACAAAACAACTCCGACGGTTGGTTTATGGGCTTAACACCCGAATTGGTTACCGGTGTTTGGGTTGGATGTGAAGACCGCGCCGCCCATTTTAGATCAACGGCCCTCGGACAGGGCGCCAATACGGCCCTTCCAATCTGGGGGCTGTTCATGAAAAAGGTGTATTCCGACAATAAGCTTAAGGTTTCTCGGGCCGACTTTGAACGCCCCAAGACCCTTAGTGTAGAGACCAATTGCAGTCAATACAATCAAACCATCAGTTCGCCCAACAATGGCGAAAACTTCGACGATATACCATGAACAAAGTAGTACACAGTGCCGATGAGGCCATCCACGACATTCCCGACAATGCGGTTTTGGGATTGGGTGGTTTTGGACTCTGCGGAATTCCGGAAAACAGCATTTCTGCACTCATCCGCAAGGGAACAAAAGGGCTTACCTGCATTTCAAACAATGCGGGGGTTGATGACTTTGGCATTGGCCTCATGTTGCAAACCCGACAGGTGAAGAAGATGATTTCTTCCTACGTCGGTGAAAATGCAGAGTTTGAGCGGCAGCTGCTCAGCGGTGAGCTGGAAGTGAGTCTCATCCCGCAGGGAACCCTCGCCACACGACTCCTTGCGGCCGGATACGGCATGCCAGCCATTTTTACACCGGCCGGAGTAGGAACCGAAGTGGCCGAAGGCAAGGAGGTGCGCCGGTTTAACGACAAAGACTATTTGTTGGAGATGGCCTTCGACATTGATTTTTCGATTGTCAAGGCCTGGAAAGGCGACACCCACGGCAATTTGATCTTTCGAAAAACATCCCGAAACTTCAATCCACTCATTGCTATGGCCGGAAAAATCACCATTGCCGAAGTGGAAGAACTCGTTCCCGCCGGTGAGCTCGACCCCGACCACATTCACCTACCGGGCATTTACGTGCACCGGATTTTCAAAGGCTCCGGCTACGAGAAACGAATCGAACAACGCACCATCCGCCCGCGGCAGTAATCACCCCATAACGACAGAAAATCATGCTCGATAAAAACGGCATTGCCAAACGCATCGCAAAGGAAGTAAAGCAAGGTATGTATGTGAATTTGGGGATTGGCATTCCCACCCTGGTGGCCAATTACATTCCTGCTGGTATGGACGTGGTTTTACAATCAGAAAACGGGCTGTTGGGCATTGGGCCTTTTCCGTTTGATGGCGACGAAGACCCGGATTTGATTAACGCCGGAAAGCAAACCATTACAACCGTTCCGGGCTCTTCATTTTTCGACTCGGCTATGAGTTTCGGAATGATTCGGGCCGGAAAGGTTGACCTTACGATTCTCGGAGCCATGGAGGTTTCGGAGACCGGCGACATCGCCAACTGGAAAATTCCCGGCAAAATGGTTAAAGGCATGGGCGGCGCAATGGATCTTGTGGCTTCGGCGCGGAACATCATTGTGGCCATGCAGCATGTGAACAAAGCCGGAGAATCGAAGCTGCTTCCTCAGTGCGAATTGCCGCTTACCGGAATTCGTTGCGTGAAGAAAATCGTAACCGAGTTGGCCGTGCTCGATGTGTTGCCAGAAGGCGGCTTCAGACTGCTCGAACGAGCTCCCGGAATTTCAACCGAGCAAATTCGAAATGCCACCAAAGGGAAACTGATCGTAGAAGGCGAAATTCCCGAGATGGTCTTGTAATCGAGCCCATTACATATCCAGTCCCAACAAAGTCAACTTGGCATTGCCCAGCAGATTGAGGGCAATGTCGAATTGGTTTTCGCCCACATAGATATCCTGCACCTCCATTTTCTGGAGATTGCCATTCAAGCGCATCACGTTCTTGTATTGGTATTGGCGCAACGACTCCGACAGGCTCTTTCGGATGGCATTCATTTCGGGCGCAAAAGAAAACCGGAGTTTTTCCTGGAGCAAATTTCGGAAGGTGCTGCTAAGCAACCAGCTGCCGGCCTTCACCAGCACGTTTCGCGTTTGAATGTCGTAGTCGAGCTCCTCCAGACTTAACTCATCGGTTGCCGTGTTGTAAACCGGCTTGCCCGACAAATAAAACTCACCCTTCAACGAGCCCGACACCACCAGGTGGACAATGGCGCGTTCGCCTTTTCCATACACGCGAATGCCTTCCACCTTTAATTTACGCTTTCCATACGAAAATTCCTGTCCAAGCATTTGGCGGGAGGCAATGTCGCTGGCTTCGTTGAAACCCAGAACGGCCCGCACCTGAACGGTAAACCCGGGGCTGCTTTTTGCGCTTTGACGCAATTCCGGAAGCAGCTTCTTCTCCAGCAACTCCGGCTTTCGTCCAATGTGGCCTTCGATATACGACTCCAATCCAAATTGCATGAGAATCGATTCCTTGTTGCTGCTAACCGGCGCCATCACCAAAGCGCTGGGGTTGATTTGAAGCCAGGTTTGTGTGCTATCGTCGAGTAGTACTGGTTCCTGCGCGAGTGCCCAAAGCTTCTCGATTTCCGAGCGGAGGTTAATGGCAGAATTCACCTGCCGGTCAACATCGCGGGAGACCGCCTCGAGCTGATCTTCAATAACATCTTCCAACAATCGGTCAATGGGAACATTGATTGGCCCCAACGAAATTACCGGCTTGGTTTTCCACTCGAAACCACCCGAGCGAGCGCCTAATGCGAAAGAGTAATCTTTTCGAATTTCAGGTCTTGCCCTCAAAAAAACATCGAGATCGAAGCGCGTTTCCTTTTCAACGGCCGGACAAAACGAACAAGGATCCCAACGCCCCAAGGCCCAAATATTTACCGGTACGGTGAACAACAAGTCGCCGCCCGAAATGCTCAATCGGATGGGCTTCTTGCGCAATACAATCATCTTTAGATTATCGGCTGCCGGACTCGTAAAACTGTTGTCTTCGTAAAGCAAGGTTCCCACTTTCTTGTTCACCTGGTCCTCAATAAGCTTAATAGGCAGCTCTATCGGGAGGTTAACCGTACTCAAAACACTGCGGAATCGCTTGGTACTCACCGCAAACTCAGGTTCGGGGGCTTTTACCGTTTTGCAGGAGAAAATCAGGCTAAGCCATAGAAAACAGAGTGCAGACCAATACCTTCGCATGCCGAAATATTTGCACAAAACTACACTTTGGATTTCAACCTGCTCGATTATCTCATTTTGGCCTGGCTGATTTGGGGCTTTATTGCCGGCTTTCGTCGTGGTTTAGTCATGGAGCTGGCTCTTTTGGCCGGCGTTTTTTTAGGTATTTGGATGGCCATGCGTGGTTCAGGCTGGCTTGCCCAATGGCTTGAAAAAGAGCAAGACCTTAGTGGTCCGTGGATTTCACATCTGGCGTTTGTGCTGGTTTTTGCCGGGGTTTATGTGCTGGCCTGGATGGCCGGAAAATCGCTCTCCTTAGCCCTCAATCTGATGATGCTGGGCTTGTTCAACAAGCTGGCCGGCGGTGTTTTTGGGCTGGGCAAAGCCCTGATGTTATGTGCCGTTCTTCTGGGTGTTTTTCGCTCCTTTCAGCTTTCCGCGCTCAGCAAAAATCAGGAACAGGGTTCACAGCTTTATTCCTCACTCAGTGGCCTTGTTCCAGCACTGTACCCCGATCTGAAAAAACGCTGGGAAAGCTTTGACGATCAACCCTCAATAAAAGCCGACGATTCCGACCGCGCCGAAAGCAATCAGTAACGCGCTTTTTGGGGTAGAATGGTTCTTGTTGCCGGAAATGAATTGAACACTCGTCCGCAATTGGGTGTTTTGATTAAACAGGTCTCTGGAAAAGCGAACCTTGACGACCCGAATTGAATTAGTTTTGCCAAAATTCTGAACGAATGATCACTCCCGATAAAGTAAAAGAAGCCCTCAGTAATGTAATTGAGCCCGATTTAGGGAAAGACCTCGTTACCCTAAACATGGTAAAAGACATTGCAGTGGATGGCCGCAAAGTGTCGTTCACCGTTGTGTTAACAACCCCGGCCTGTCCGCTGAAAGAACTCATCCACAATGCCTGTGTAAATGCCGTTAAGCACTATGTGAGCCAGGAGGCCGAAGTGGAGATTACCATGACGGCTAATACTTCCTCCGGAAAAGCTGGAAAATCGGGTATTCCGGGAGTAAAGAATATCATTGCAGTGGCATCGGGCAAGGGTGGCGTAGGTAAGTCGACCGTTGCCGCGAACCTGGCAGCCGCCTTAAGTCAGTTGGGGGCTCGCGTAGGCCTGGTTGATGCCGACATTTATGGTCCTTCCATGCCAATCATGTTCGACGTTGAAGAAGAAAAGCCCGGTGTGCGCATGATTGATGGGAAACAGATGATGATTCCGGTTGAGAGCTACGGCGTTAAAATCATGTCGATTGGTTTCTTTGCCGAAACCTCTCAGGCCATCGTGTGGCGTGGGCCGATGGCTTCCAAGGCTTTAACACAGCTGTTTAATGATGCCCATTGGGGCGAACTCGACTATCTCATCGTCGATCTTCCGCCCGGAACCGGCGATATCCACTTGACTTTGGTGTCGGGCATTCCGCTTACCGGAGCCATTGTGGTAAGTACACCGCAGAAAATTGCACTCGCTGATGCCGAAAAAGGGGTGGCGATGTTCCGCTTGCCCAACATCAATGTTCCGGTATTAGGCATTGTTGAAAACATGGCCTGGTTCACGCCTGAGGAGCTGCCGGAAAACAAATACTACATCTTCGGAAAAGACGGCGCCAAAGAGCTGGCCGCTCGATTGGGGGTTCCCGTTTTAGGCCAAATTCCACTCGTTCAAAGCATCCGCGAAGGCGGAGATGTGGGTCACCCGGTAGGCCTTCAACAAAGTGGAGCCCTTTCGGATTTGTTTATTCGGCTTGCCGGTGCGGTTGCTCAGCAGGTGGCCATTCGAAACGCCCAGCCGCAAACCGCCGAAGTCTGAACATTTATATTTACTTTCACCACGGCAAGACACCATGACAACGGAAGAAAAAGCACTGCTGATTGCGCGAGTTGAGCAAGCCATTGAAACCCTGCGCCCTTATTTGGAAGCAGATGGAGGCAATATTACGGTTGATGACATTCAGGACGACCTCACCGCTGTTGTGAGGCTTCATGGAGCCTGTAGCAGTTGCAATATGAGTGTGATGACACTCAAGGCCGGTGTGGCAGAAGCAATCCGCCATGCCGTTCCCGAAATCCGCGACGTGGTTGCCGTGAACATGCCCGTTTTTGAACCCTAAGCCTATGATAACAAACCGATTCTCCGCACTGCTTTTTTTACTCCTTTTCAAGGGCTCGTTGATGGCCCAATTTAGCTGCGAAGGAGGCCGGTTTTGGGAAGAAATTTTTAGTGAAGTAACCTTAAGCTCCGACATTACCTATGGATCGGCAGTAAATGTTACCGGAGCAAATCAAAGTCTGCAGCTCGACATTTACGAGCCGGCCGGTGATACCGCAACGCGGCGACCACTGCTCATTCTGGCCCATGGAGGCTCTTTTGTTTTTGGGAACAAGACCGGTCCCGATGTGGTTCCGATTTGCGCCAAATATGCCAAAATGGGTTACGTGGTGGCTTCAATTAGCTACCGACTCGGTTATGAGAACTTTTTTCCCAATCCGGTAACGGCCGTACAAACCGTTTACCGCGCTTCGAGCGACATGAAGGCCGCCATACGTTACTTCAGGGCTCAGGTAGACGCCGGAAACAACACCTTCCGAATTGATCCGGATTACATTTTTTCGGGAGGCGTTTCGGCCGGAGCCTTCACCGCTTTGCACGCAGCCTATCTGAATGAGGCGTCAGAAATTCCGGCTGAAATTAATCCGGCTGAATATGGAGGCATCGAGGGAAATAGCGGAAACCCCGGATTTTCTTCTGCGGTAAGAGGCGTGGTGAATTTGTGTGGCGCCATTGGCGATACCAGCTGGATTGTTGCCGGAGATCCGCCCTGCGTTTCTGCCCACGGCACCGCCGATAATACCGTTCCTTACGGTACTGCTGTAATCAATGTGCTGGGACAAAACCTGCTCACCGTGGATGGCAGTGCATCGATTGTTGCCCGACTCGAAAATCTGGGTATCGACAACCCCTTTGCTTCGTGGCCGGGCGTTGGACACACGCCTTTTGTTACAGATGACATTTACCGCGATTCGGTGTATCAGATTGTAACGCCTTTTTTGGCCCGGCTGGTAGGGTGCGAAACCCCATCGGGAATTCAAAGCGCGCAAAGCCCTCCGGCTGTTTTCCCCAATCCGTTTGAAAGCAATGGGTTTACGGTGCGTAGCTCAGTGCATTGGACAAAAGGCCGGATTACCGACCTTTCTGGGAGAACAGTGATTTGCTTGGAGAACCCCAACCGTTCGAAATCCTTCCTCGTTGTAGAGTCTCTGAACTCCGGAGTGTATCTACTTCAGTTAGAGCAGGAAGATGGCCGAACGGCTTGGTGTAAAGTCATCCGGCGTTAGCCTTACTTTTTAGCGCCTGCTTTACTTACCGGACTGTTCACAGAAACATCGGTGTAGTACTCAATGATGGTTCTCGACTTGATCAACTTTTCAGGTTCTGAAGCCTTAACCGTTAATACTTCGGTGGTGCGTCCAAAGTCATCGTAACGCCAGGTGGTGACTTCGATTTGAGTGCCTGCAGCATCGCGTTTAACCTCCTTAATAATTTCGCCAAAACTGTTGTAAACCCGCTCGGCGCTGCCTTTGTTTTCAAGCTTTTTTTCGGGGCATGCGCAAACCTTGAAATAGGTTGAGGTGATGGATGAATCGGTGTACAAAAGTTCTACCCGTTCTGTTTCCTGCTGATCTTCGTTGTAGCCGTGGCGGCGGATGATTCGGTAGTCGTTGTCGAGCTGGTATTTGAAATACACCCAGCTTAGCATTTTACGACGCTCCTTATTGTTGTAAACGGTGGTTTGAAGGATGGTTCCCTGATCGTCGAACTCGTTCACAGTAAGCGGATATTGCCCGGGCACGCGCGCTCCGGTCGAATCCAAAGCATAGTGGCAGGTCTCAATCAAATCGCCGCGTGAGGAACGCTTGTCTTCAAAAAGCCGCTTTCCAAGCGATTTTTCACCGCGGAAATCTTCTTCCGAAACCGGATAAGCCTGATCATCATAGGTGTAAACCGTATATGTAAGAAGTGTGTCGCCTTTGGTGCGCATCTCTCGTTTTTCTGCTTGCCCCGAGGCACTGTACAGCATCACTTCCTTCAGGTTTTTACCAATGTATTTGGTTTCTCGTTTTTGCAGTTTGCCACTTGGATCAACCGTATATCGGATGTCGGCCGACTTGTTTCCATCTTCGGAAAACCGCCCTGAGCTTTTCGGATTGCCTTTATTGTCGAACAGGTCTTGCTGCATCAAGTACTCCCGGCCGGAGGTTTGTCCCACACCGAATTGATATCGGGTTTTCATCACCGGCGAAGGTTTGCGTTCCTGCTTTTTGAACAACTTTCCGGCATCTTTTAAGATGCAGGCATCCTGAGCGATGCTAAATGTGCTCAAGGCCAGAGCCAGAGCGGAAAGTAAGACGCTTTTAGTGTGAAGATGTTTCATGGTTCAGCGCTTTTTAGTCGAGTAAAAGTAATTCCCACAAGTGTGAAAAACAAGCAATTAACAAAGTTATTAACAAACCATACGAATAAACCTTGATTGAGGTTTTGTTTCGGTGTTGTGTTGCGATGTAATTTTGAATCTCAGTTCGGATGAAAAAAGATATTGAATACCCCACAGTAACTGATGTTGCCATTGCCGTGGTAAAGGAAGAAGTGGATGGGGAAGAAGGCTGGGCAGTGTATCTGCTCAATCTAAAGGAAATCGAGATTACCGGTGTATTGGTAAGCTCAAAGGGTTATGGAAAGGTAGATGGTGAAGACGTCAAAACTTCGGTGCTTCGTCATTTCATCGACACCGTTCCGGCCAAAAGTGCTGCTCGGGTGGAGCCGATTATGGAGAACGTTTTCCACCTGAACAACGAATACTGGGTGAGCTTTTATGTTGGGGAGTTGATTCACGACAAGAAGTTCATCTTCTTACCCGGAACCATTGATGAAGCCTTTTTTTCGACAGTTCCGGTGCTTCAAAAACGCGGTGTCTTAATCGCCTGAGCTGAGTTCCGATGTTGTTCCGGTAATCTAAACAAACCGGAATATGATACACCACATTGCAAAAGAGTCGGTTATTTTTATCGACATTGAAACAGTACCTGCAGCCCCGGAGTTTGCCCAACTCCGTCCGCTCTGGCAATCGCTGTGGGCCGTCAAGCACCATAGCCTTGGTCGCACCGATTCTCCTGAAGAATCTTATGAAAGAGCCGGCATTTATGCAGAATTTGGAAAGATTATCTGCATCTCTCTCGGCTACTACACCCGAAAGGGAAACACCCGTAGGCTCATCTCATTTTATGGTCACGAAGAGCAGGAGTTGCTGAATGGCTTTTTGCGTTGGTTAAAGAAAAACTACACCGGACATCATCGTTTTTGTGCCCACAACGGGAAGGAATTCGACTACCCCTGGCTTTGTCGACGGATGCTCATTTTAGGTGTCGAGCTTCCGGAATGTCTTCAACTGATGGGCAAGAAACCTTGGGAAATCAATCATCTCGACACTTTGGAGCTTTGGAAATTTGGCGATTTCAAGCATTATACTCCTCTGCGGTTGCTTGCAGCTGTATTCGGCGCCGACGATCCCAAGCAAGGCATGGATGGCAGTGCGGTTTACTCGAAATACTGGCTCGAAAGCGATCTTGAAAGCATTCGTGAATACTGCGAAGCGGATGTTCTCACACTCATGTCGATTTTTGAAGCCATGCAGGGTAGAAACATCCCAAGCGAAACCTAACAAGGTTTGCCGCTTTCTCGTAAATTGCGAGCTTCGTAACAACACCATGAACCGAAACGCCCAATTGATTCTTCCCGTTGTTTTACTGCTTTTGTGGTCGTGCAAAGGAAATCTGGAAAAGTACGGTGAAGATTTTGCCAATCTCATGCGCAGCAATCACGGCCTGTTCAGGGATTGTGAACTGGGCGACACTCCCGATAGAGTGAGGCAAAACGAAGGCACGGCACCCTCTTCATTTACCGACAATAGCCTCAGCTACGAGGGCCGATTGAACGAAAACGCCGATTATCTGATTCAGTACGGCTTCGAAAACGAAAGGCTCTACGAAATACTCGTAGAAGTGAGCTTTCAAAATCCGGCCGAGGGACAAGCGTTGCTCAATGGTTTCAAAGCCTTCTTCAACCAAAAGTATGGCGCATACACTCCCGGAAATGGCTTTCTGGTTTGGTCTACCATTTCAGGAAACACCCGCGCTCGCATCGAAATGGTCGATGAAAGTCAGCTTTCTGACTTTGGTCAATTCTCCTTGAGCTTTTACAAAGAAAATCCCGAGTCGGGCGAAACCCCAGCACTGTGAAAACTCCAGTTTTAGCGGTATCGGCACTGTCTGTTCACTTCAAGAATAAGCAGGGCAATGTTGTGCCGGCCGTGAATAAACTGTCGTTCACCTTGAATCGGGGCGAGATTCTGGGAATTGCCGGAGAATCGGGGTCGGGAAAAAGTGTTACAGCTCTGGCTCTGATGAATCTCTTGTCGCCCGAGCTGGCCATTGTACAAAGCGAAAAAATTAGCTTTTTCGATGCGAATAACAAGGAGACCGCACTCAATCGCCTCAACCAAAAGCAATATGCCCGCTTTCGCGGCGAGCACCTCTCCATGATCTTTCAGGAACCAGGGTCTGCTTTAAACCCTGTAATGCGCTGCGGAGAGCAGATAGCAGAAATGTTCCTCACCCACCGGAGACACACCCGGCACATGGCCAAAAACGAGGCCTTGAAACTGATTGCCGAGGTATTGCCCGACAATCCCGATAGGATTTACTCCTCTTATCCACATCAACTTTCGGGTGGACAAAAGCAACGGGTGATGATTGCCATGGCCATGGCCTGTAAACCAGAAGTGCTGATTGCCGACGAGCCCACCACGGCTTTGGATGTGAGTACTCAAAAGAACATCCTGATGCTGATGAAAAAACTGCGCGATCAGCATGGAACCGCAATTCTGTTCATCTCACACGATTTAAATCTATTGTCTGGCTTCGCCGATAGCGCCCTCATTCTTCAAAATGGCGCGTTGGTAGAATCTGGCCCGGTTGATCATGTGTTTATGCATCCGTCGGCGTCGTACACCCGCGGATTAATCAATTGTCGTCCGCCTTTGGAAAAAAGACTGTTTCGACTGCCAACCCTACAGGATTATCTTTCTGAAGAAGCGGTCGAAAGTCGCTTTAACCCGAATCACCCATCGAATATTATTGACCCGGCCGAGCGCGTGGCAAATCACGCCAAGCTTTACAGCCAAGAGGCTTTACTCGAGGTGAAGAATATCCATATTGGCTACACACAACGAAAAACGATATTCTCCAGAAGCGTCGAAGAAATTCGCGCGGTTAACAACGTTTCTCTCAAGGTTTTTCCCGGCGAAACGCTTGGTTTGGTGGGCGAGTCGGGCTCTGGGAAAAGCAGCCTCGGCAGGGCCATCCTTAAATTGGAAGAGCCGCTCAGTGGAGAGCTTTGGTTTGATGGCCAAAACATCACTAAACTAAGTCAGGCGCAATTCAGGCCACTCAGAAAACGGATGCAAATGGTTTTTCAGGATCCTTATCAGTCGCTGAATCCTTCGCTTACCGTGGAAGAAATGTTGGCAGAACCACTGTTGGTGCATCGTTTATGTCCCGATAAAGAGAGTCTCAAAAGGCGCGTACAGGAGTTGCTTGATCGGGTGCATTTGCCCCGGAATTTCAAACGTCGCTTTCCTTCTGAGATGTCGGGAGGGCAACGTCAGCGACTTTGCATTGCCCGAGCGCTTTCGGTACAGCCCGATTTTTTAGTCTGCGACGAGGCCGTTAGCGCACTCGACGTATCTGTCCAAGCCCAGATTATCAATCTAATCAACGAGTTGAAGCGGGAAATGGGCTTCACCTGCCTGTTCATCTCCCACGACATTGGCGTTGTGCGCTTTGTTTCAGACCGTATTGTGGTTTTGCAAAAAGGGGAGGTTGTAGAAGAAGGCGAAGCCGACAAGATTTGCCAAACACCCGAGCACCCTTATACACGCAGCCTGTTGGATGCTATACCCCAAGGAAATTTCTCATTATGATCATCCGTTCTGCCAGTTTTGTCATCAGCAACAGCTCCGTGAAAGGTTGCCCCGCTCCCAAGCTCCCGGAGTACGCATTTATCGGTCGGTCGAATGTGGGAAAAAGCTCACTGATCAATATGCTCACGAGGCAGAAAGGCCTGGCCAAAACATCAGGACGGCCGGGAAAGACACAATTGATCAATCACTTTCTAATCAACAACGCCTGGTATCTTGTCGACCTTCCAGGTTATGGATATGCCCGCACCAGTAAGGCTTTGCGAAGCGGTTTTGCCCAAATCATCTTCGATTACATTGCCGGTCGCAGCAACCTCATGTGTTTGTTTGTTTTGATTGATGTACGGCTCGAGATGCAAGAAATCGATCGCAAGTTTTTTCATTGGCTCGGCGAAAATGGAGTGCCGTTCCACATCGTATTTACGAAGGCCGACAAACTGGGAACCACCGCCCTGCAGTCGAATTTGGCTGCTTATAAGCGCGAAATGTTAAAAGAATGGGCCGAAATGCCCCCTCATTTTGTGAGCTCAGCAGAGTCGGGCCTGGGTCGCGATGAATTGTTACAGTTTATCGATCAGACGAACCCTTTGTTCAAAGGCTAAGCCCTGCATTTTTGGCCCCTTCGCCAGAAGAGTGATTTTTAATAAAACACCGAAATGCTGCCTCGCTTTTCATAGCTTGTACCGTCGCCGGCCGCACGCAGCAGTAAGAAGTAAGTGCCTGCCGGAACAAGTTCACCGCCCGGACTTTTCCCATCCCAAAACGTTTGAGCCTGGTTGCTTTCAAAAACCAGATTTCCCCAGCGGTCGAAAATGCGAACTTCAATTTCCTTAAGCCCTCCATTTTTCAACAGAAATACATCATTAACCCCATCGCCATTGGGTGAAAAGGCATCGGGAATTTCCAAGCCTTCCAGCACGGTAATCTTGGCCTGTGCCGTGTCGCGGCAACCGGCTTCCGACTCGCCCACAAGGCTTACTATATAACCGCCCTGACCGTCGTAAGTAGCACTAAATGACGGCCCCAAACCGGTTAATCCACCACCCGACTCCCAGTAGAAGACCGTAGCGCCGCTAAATTCGGCTGTAAACGACCAAATTTCGCCGGGGAAAGGATATTCAGGAGCAATAACATTGATATCAACAGAGGGCAATGGGTGCAGCGTTACGGGTAAGCTTCCTCCCAATGAGCTGCATCCATTGCCGGCAGTAGACACAACCGACACAACACCGGGTGGTTGATCGCCCCAGTTGATTTCCACTTCCGGGCCATCCTGGAAGACCAGGGCGCCGCCTGTGATGTTCCACAAGTAGTTTACCCCAGTTTGTGGATTGCTAACCGAGTAGGCCACAGAAGCGCTAAGCGAACAAAGACTGTCGGGACCCACTACTAAAGGGGTTTCAGGACGAAGCGCATAAAGCGAAAGCGCTGCCGGGCCCTGAAGCACATCGCTGAATGCAAGTTCCAGCGAGTCGCCGGGAGGCACAAGGCTTGAGTTCAGGCGCGACCAGCCATCGCCCGCGTTCAATCCACGAAGGGCCCATCCGGCTTGGCCGTTGAAAAAAGAGGGCGGAAATGTGGTGTTGAACGAGACCTCTCCCGACTCCGGATAAATGCGATAATTAAACTGAGGATCGATGGAGCAAATCAGGGGGTCGCTGAGGAAAACCGGCAAGCCCTCCGAAACGGCTGAAGCTTCCGAATAACGCAATCCAATTACCGAAGCGCTTGGGGTCTCCAACAGAATCGGGCGGTATCTCAAACTATCACCAACCGGAAAGAGAAAAGCGTCAGATGCCGAAAGGCTTCGAAAAAAGGCGCCATTCAAGCCACTGATTACCCAGCCTTCCGACCGGCTCAGGCTGTTTGGGGTGTTTCCCTGCAAACGCAAGGCAAAGTTGCCGGTAAACAGCTTCACGCTGTCGAGGAGGAGCTGCTGAACAGATACCTCTCTCAGAATCCGACGTATGCCCGACCCTGAATTTTCCCAAATACCCAGCGCGATTGAAGAGTCGCCACTCAGTATATGAATATCGCCGGCAGTTACGAGCCTGGATGAGCCAGCCGCATTCATCACTCCCGATTGAACAAGATTTTCGCCGAGAATAAGGTCACCCGTCAATTCGAAAAGGCCCTTGTTAAAAACCGATTTACCTACCCTGATTTCTCCGCTGAGTATAAGTTCGGCCAAGGGTTCTATTTTCAGGCTGTCGTTGATCAACAATTGGGCATCGCTCTGAACATGAAGCAAGCAGCCTGGTGTTAGAACCAGTTGAGTCATCCCCCGAAAGGGGAAAACCAGCAACAAAGCCAGAACGAACCGATGCATTTATGGTTGGGCTGGAGGGTCGAGTAAATCGAGTTTTTCGGCGTAATACTGACCAAAGTCGCGCATGGTTTCGGCCATGATTTTTTCGCCCGTAGCGCGTTCCAGGGTGTCGGCCATCATCAGCAGGCTTTGATGGATGAACTTTTTCATCTCATCGACCGTCATTTCTTTCGTCCACAAATCAACCCGCAACGCGTTTTGTTCGGCGGGGTCCCAAACAGAAAGCATAACCGCGTTGGCTGGCCTGTTTTTCACATTGTTGTCGGTGGCGTCCCAGTGGATTTGCTCGGGCACCTTATGCTGGTCGAGCTTAACTTTAAAGAGAATGTCGGAGGTCATAGTTTTGCAGGCTTGTAGCCCGATGATTTAAACAGTTGGTGGGCATCGGTGTTCGCCATTAATTCGGCAAGGCCCATTTTTGGATTTCTATCCATGTAGCTTTTCACGATTTGCCATCCCAGCCAAACACCGATTTTCGGAGGCGAATCTTTAGGGAATCCCGGCGTGAAAGGTCCATCGTTGATAAAGCTTACCTGATCGTTGAAGTCGGTAGAGTAAAACAGCTTTTTATCAATAAAGAGCGACCAAATGCGCCCTTCGTTGGCCTTACACCAATCGAGCTGAGCTTTGTCGTAGCCCAAAAAGTGCTCGGGTGGCGTATCCGGCAAAAGCTGAGTACAGAAGTACTGCACTTTACCATGGTATACCATGTACGAAATCAGGTCTTCCTGTTTTTGGCTAAAGGGATGACTTGCCGTTACAAAGCCACGAATCGCATCGGCTACGATCATCTCGCGGTGCATGTTTTTTACCTTGTATGATGGCATCGCCAACCACTCATAGAATTGACTCTTCTGGCCGAGGTACATATCAAGGCCGATGGCCAACACAGAGTCGGTTGCCGCAACAGAGTAATTAAAACCCGAAACCATCGTCACAACCCGGGGAATCAACGAATCAGGAAACACCCTGTGATAACGGTTAAGCCCCTCGCTGATGGGCTTTTCCATAAACCCGATGTCGGGGTATTGCTTTTGAACCTCTGCGTAAACTGTTTTTATGTCGGGATCGTTGATGAACCCCAGCACATTTTCCCGAAACAAAGGCTGATCCGGGCTTCCGGTGCGGAGAATTTTTGCGGAGAACAGTGCGGGGAAGTCTCCGTAGCGCTTAAACAACTTCTGCGTATCGGCCGTAAATGTCTCCTTCCTCAACGCAAACCAGTCGCGATCGAACCGATCGAACCGGATGCGAATGTCGGGTGTTTCGACTTCTGTAGCCTCCGGAATACGGGTGGCCGTAGAGGAATCGCCGCCTCCTGCACAGGCTGAAAACACTGTTAAAAAAATGAAGAATAGGCCTTTGGTGAACTCCGTCATACTTTGCCCAGATAGCTATCTTTGTGCAATAACGGCCAAAATTAGTAAACAATACTTCCCATCTGGCATTTCATCAAAACCTATGAAAAAGCTCCTTCTTTTATCGCTCCTACTTCCGGCATTCGTTTTCGCTCAAGAATCCGGCGGGCGCCGTGTTCGCTTCGGACTTAAAATCGCCCCAATGGGTTCATGGATGAAGCCTGATTTTGATACTCAAGGCGCTTCTTCTCAATACCAGGCCGAAGGCGGAGGGCTCCGCTTCGGGTTTAGCTGGGGCCCGACTGTAGAATTTCGCCTTGATGAAAACTTCCTCGTAGGAACAGGTATCGACATCAACTACTTCAACGGTCGGCTCCAAGGGCGCTCATCGCTAAACCCAGCCTCAGGAAGTGTGTTGCCCCCTATCGTGTATGACTGGGAAAACACCTACAAGGCCCGCTATGTAGAAGTTCCCCTCATGATTAAAGGCCGCACCAAGGAAATCGGCGCCCTTCGTTACTTTCTCAACTTTGGACTCAGCGCGGGCTTCCGCTATAAGTCAAGCGCCGAATTCACCGATGTAATCGGAAACCAAAGTAGCGTTATCTCCTACAACGATGCTTCCAGCTTCATGAATAGCTTTCGTGGAGCACTGCTCGTAGGTGGCGGTGTAGAATATAACCTCAGTGGTAACACTTCGCTGGTGGCCGGAATCCAATTCAACAATGGCCTTACGAACCAGCTGAAAAACCAGGTAAGATTGGTAGATCCGGAACTGGCCACCAATGGATACACCGACGATTTCAACACCGTGAAAGAAAGCGCCATCCTCAACTACCTGCAACTGAACGTAGGCATCCTGTTCTAACCCATGAAAATTGCCCTCGCCCAGATCAATTGCCTGATCGGCGATTTTGAAGGCAATACCGCACAAATCCTTTCTGCCATTCGCCGCGCCGAAAGCGATGGAGCAAACCTCGTGGTCTTCCCCGAACTCGCCGTTTGTGGTTACCCACCCCTCGATTTTCTCGAATTCAACGATTTTATCACCCGCTGCCAGGAGGCCATCAATACCATTGCCCAAGCCTGTACAAGCGTTGCTGCCATCGTTGGGGCCCCATCCGTCAACCCAAACATCGAGGGAAAAAACCTCTTTAACTCCGCATTTTTCCTTCAGAATGGGAAAATTGCCCAGGTAGTCCACAAAACACTGCTGCCCAATTACGACGTGTTCGACGAGTACCGGTACTTTGAACCCAACACCCAGTTCAAATGCATCTCGTTTATGGGTAAGAAAATCGCCCTCACCATTTGTGAAGACCTTTGGGACGTCGACGAAGACAAAATGTACGTTCGTTGGCCAATGGACGAACTCATCAAGGAAGCGCCACAGCTGATGATCAACATCGCGGCCTCACCGTTCAACTATCGCCACGCCGAAAGCCGCAAGCGCATCCTTCATCAAACCTGCCTCAAATATGCGCTCCCGGTTTTCTACGTGAACCACGCCGGAGCGCAAACAGAACTCATCTTCGACGGAGGCTCGCTCGTGATGAACAAAGAAGGCAACGTAGTGAGCGAAATGGCTTATTTCCGCCCCGACTATCTGCTATACGACCTCGACTGGGTAAAAACCGCACGCAGCGTGCCTTTCGGCGCCGAGCTTAACCTCTCGCACCCCGACATTGAAATCGAACGCATCTATCAGGCGTTACTGCTTGGCATCCGCGACTATTTCCGCAAGCTGGGCTTCTCCAAAGCTATTCTGGGTCTCAGTGGTGGCATCGACTCGGCAGTGGTTTACGCCCTCGCCATCGAAGCCCTCGGCCCCGAAAACGTACTCGGCGTAATGATGCCCTCGGCCTACTCTTCCGACCATTCGCTCAGCGACTCCATAGAGCTGGCCAGAAACCTCAACGGAAAAACCGAGAAAATCCCTATCGAATCGGCATTCTCCGCCTTCGAATCAAGCCTCAGTACGCAGTTTGCCGGCAAAAGCCCCGACCTCACCGAAGAAAACCTTCAGGCCCGAATTCGCGGCGTTCTCCTCATGGCCATGAGCAATAAATTCGGCTACATTCTGCTCAACACCTCCAATAAAAGCGAAGCCGCCGTTGGCTACGGCACCCTCTACGGCGACATGTGCGGAGGGCTTTCCGTCATTGGCGACCTTTACAAAACACAGGTTTACGCGCTCGCCCGTTACATCAACCGCGACCGCGAAATCATCCCGAAAAACATCCTCACCAAAGCGCCAAGCGCCGAGCTCCGCCCCGGACAAAAAGACTCCGACTCCTTGCCCGAGTACGATCAGCTCGACCCCATTCTCTATCAATACATCGAACTTCGAAAAGGCCCACGCGAACTTATCGCCGCCGGTCATTCCGAGGCCCTTGTCAATCGCATCCTAAAACTCGTCAACACCAACGAGTACAAGCGTTACCAAACGCCTCCCGTATTGCGGGTTTCTCCAAAAGCCTTTGGCTCCGGTCGCCGCATGCCCATCGTTGGGCGCTATTTGAGCTGAGTCTTTTTTTGGGGCTTTGCCTACGGCACCGGGCTTTCCATTACAAGTCCTCGTAGCGGACGGCAAAAAAGCCGCCTCTACTGCGGGCTTTTCATTTCAATCCCTAAGCCGCGCCCGCCTAGAACTTCACGTTCAACTGAATTGCCGTGGTACGCGGCGACTCTATCGACATCGGCCGTAAGGCATACTCCTTATTCATCAGGTTGTTCACCACGAAAACAAGGCTCACCGTTTCGGAGGCGTTAAACACCAGCCGCGCATCGAGCACCCAAACACCTTCGTTGTTCTCGCGCCGGTAAGCCTTCAGCCCTGGCTGTGGTTGCCCCAACAGTCCGAGAAAGTCATCCAAATCCTCAAAAATCTTATCCACATTCCGCATAAAGCTATTGTACCGGGCACTGAAACCAATGGCCCACTTGCCGCGGCTCAGTTCTATGTCGGTTTTGAACAAATGCTGAAAACGGTATTTCAGAATGTTATCGGTCGAATCAGAAGACGAGGTCGCATAAGTAACCGGCTTTCCACTCAGCTGTACCGGGTAGCCAAGCTGCGGCTCAAGGGCGATCGGTAAAGTGTACGTGTAGCCACTCAGGAGGGCGATTCCGGTTTTGCCAATTTTTCCCTGGCCAACCAGAGAGGCATCCCATCCACTTACCCGCGTGCGGCCAATATTGAGCGAGGCAAAGCCCAAACCGAAGAACTGCGCCGGGTCGAGCGGACCAAACAAGCCAAAGTTGAATTCGATGTTGTCTTCAAATTGCTGTAAAAAGTAAACCACGTCGAGATACCCCTGGAAATTCCCGATTTTAAACCCTTGTTTAATGCCCGCCTCCGCATTAAACGAGCTCTCTGAGCGAATGCTGTCGTTGGGGTAAATCTGTATCGGCCCTACCTGCGTACGAATAAACTTCTCGGCAATGGTCGGGAAACGGTAACCCTGACCAAACGAGGCCCTGAAGAACGTAGCCTTGTGCAGCTTTAGGTTCATTCCCGCCCTGAACACAGGCCGGCCCTCGCGGGTGTAGGTTGCGCTGTCGTTTTGGTTGTACCGCGGACTGCTAATGCTAAAATGTTCATACCGCGCTCCGGCCGATAGGGTTAATCGTTCCCAGAAGGTGCGCTCAAGCTGCAGGTAGGCCGCAATATTTCGGTTGTCGGAAAAGGCCTGCTGGTTAAGGGTGTCAGACAAGTTTCCTTTGTAAAGCTCCGAAACACCTCTGGTGTAGGAATGCAGTGCTCCGGCAGTGAGTATTAAGCCTTTGAGCGGGCCGTTTTCATAACGCTTCTGCAGCTGGTACTCACTAAAAAACAGATTGCTTTTGTTGCTTTGATTGTTGTCGTTGTTGTTGTCGAGGTGAAACCAGCGGTTGCGGAGCACGTGTCGGTAGCCTTTTTTACCTAAGTATTGTACAAAGGGATCCACATAGGCCGCCGTTTGCAAGGTTAAGGTAAGCGATCCTGGGTAGGCGCGGTACATGCCCGAGTCGGCATTCAGCCACAACAAGGCGCCAGTCGAGCGAGAAAGCATCGCGTTGGCATTCAGCCCAACACTCAATCCTTCTACCTTTTTAAAGCGATACCTGAGGTTCATATTCAGCCTTCCCCGGTTCTCGAATTCGCCACGCTGCTCTGCCAATGGGTTAAACGTGGTGTCGCTAATATCAATCGGTGCTGGGCCTTTGAACCCGTTGTCGTTGAAGAAGTTGCCGCCAACCACCAAATCGAGGTTCCCCACTTTTCGGGAGTGAAAAAAGTTAAGCCCGGTATACGTCGGGTTGTTATCGCCCCAGTAAATCGCCTCCCGATTGCGCGGGTTGTTGTAGACGCCCGAAAAAAGGCTGATTTTCGTTTGAGGTACATCCCGTGGATACGCTGTACGGATGTTCAACACTCCGCTTAAAGCGGCCGATCCGTACAACACCGAGGAGGCTCCTTTGATGACTTCAACCTGTTCGATATTTTCTACCGGAATAAAACCCCAGCTCGGCCTGCCGGCATCGCCCGACAGAATGGGTAAGTCATCCACCAAAATCATTACACGGCTTCCGGCCCCGAATGAATAACCACTGCCGCTTCTAATCTGTGGTTCACTGTCAACAATGGTCATTCCGGGTACCTGCTGCAGCGCATCATCAATCGAGGTGGTGTTTTTGTTTTCAATGATGTTGGGTTTTAAAACCTCCATACTCACAGTGAGTTGCTCAATGTTTTGCTCATATTTCCCGGCCGTTGTCACGAAGGTCTTCAGCTCTGTCGAGCTCGATCTGAGCACAATGTCTACCCTTCGCTCTTCTCCGGGATTGATCGAAAGTTCCAGCTCCCGGGTAACAAAGCCAATTTGCTGAAATACCACCGTGCGGCTGCCAGGCATGAGCATAAGTAGATACTCGCCCTCAACCGAACTCACCACTCCAGCCGTTTCACTGCCCCTTGCAAACACCGCTACCGAAACCAATGGCTCGCCCTTCTCATCGGTAATTTTACCCCTAAGCTTTGCCCGCTCTACCTGCGCACTGACAATTACAGTGCTGAAGGCAAAAAAAATGGCGAATAACGACAGGGTTCGGCGATTTGTAAACAGTTGCATAGACAAGCGTGGTCGATTAGTAATTTGCAATGTAATGTACAATTCTTCAACTACACAAGACGAGTCCGAAATTCAGTGCCTTCTGGCCCTTTCTCTCATTGCGGGTATTGGTCCGGTTACAGCGCGCAAAATACTGATGGAATTTGAAACGGCTACCGCCTTTTTCTCAGCCTGGAAAAGAGCCCGCGAGGGAGTGCTCAGGAAGGGGCCGTTGCTCGAAGCCAATGTTTGGCCGGCTATTCGACACGCCGAGCAGGAGGTGAAACGGGCCGAAAAACACAACATCAGTTTGTTGGGCATACACGAAGCCGATTACCCGCGAAGGCTCAAGGCCTGCGAAGACAGTCCGCTCGTTCTCTTCGCTAAAGGCCGGCTTCAACTCAATGCGCCACGGGTGGTTTCGGTCGTAGGCACGCGAAACGCCACTCACTATGGCGTTGAGGTAACTGAGGCTCTGGTGTCGGAGATTCATGCCCTGGGAGGCTCATTGGTAAGTGGTTTGGCCTACGGCATCGACACCGCCGCACACCGCGCTGGTCTGCAAGTTGGAGTGCAAAACATTGGTGTTCTGGCCCATGGGCTCGACCGCGTGTATCCAACTTCCAACCAAAATCTCGCATCTCGAATGGAAGAAAACGGAGGGCTCGTATCAGATTTTCCAACCCAAACCCGCCCCGACCGCGGTAACTTTCCCATGCGAAACCGCATCATTGCCGGGCTTTGCGATGCGCTCGTTGTGGTTGAAGCTGCCGAAAGTGGCGGGGCGCTCATTACTGCCGGCTTCGCATTAGGCTACAACCGCGATGTGTTTGCCGTTCCCGGCAGAATTGGCGACGCGTATGCCGCCGGTTGCAATAAGCTGATTCGCAACAACAAAGCAGCAATACTCACCACCGTGTCTGATTTGGCCTGGCACCTGGGTTGGAAAACCTCCGACGACACCAAAAAGCTTAGTACACAGCTGAGTTTACCCATCGCCGCAAGCGAACCGGAAGAAACCCTGCTCAACATCATTCGGAAGGGTACGCACGAGCTCGACTTGATCGCCTTTCAGGCGGAGATGGCCGTAGGCGCGGCATCGGCACTACTGCTTTCGATGGAGTTTAAAGGTATGGTAAAGAGCTTGCCGGGGAAGCGATTCGAATTAACCGGCTCCTTCTAAAGCCTCACGTCGCGAAACAGCCTCTTCCCATTCAGTCATCAAGGTATCGAGGTTCGCCTTTGCCTTCGCATGCTCTGCCAATAAGGTAGCAGATGCCGAGCGGTCGGCATACACTTCCGGATCGGCCAGCTTTTCTTCAAGCCCCGAAACCTCGGCCTCGGCCCCCGAAATGCGCTCTTCCAAATTGCGTATTCGCGTATCGAGCTGCTTCCTTTCCTTGTCGCTTTGCTGCTGGGCTTGACGATTCTGGCGGGGCTCCTCCTTTACCTTTACGGGAGCTTGTTTTACGGCAACTTCCAGCGCTTTCAGGCTCTCGAGCTTTCTACTTTGCAAAAACTCAAAAATACCACCCGGAAACTCCTTGATATTGCCACCGGAAAACTCGAAAACCTTGTTGCACAGGCCATCCAGAAACTCCCGGTCGTGAGAAACCAAAATCAAAGTGCCGTCATATTGCTTCAGGGCCTCTTTGAGAATGTCTTTCGAGCGCATGTCGAGGTGATTCGTAGGCTCATCGAGCACCAGGAAATTCACAGGCTCCAGCAATAGACGGGCAATGGCCAAACGCCCTTTTTCTCCTCCCGATAAAACCTTAACCTTCTTATCTACTGCATCGCCACCAAAGAGGAAAGCCCCCAGCAAATTCCGAATCTGCTGAGTAGTGGTGTTTCCGGCCACTTGCTCAAGGGTTTGCATCACGGTGATGTCGGGATTGAGCATATCGGCCTGATTTTGAGCAAAATAACCCAGCTTTACGTTGTGCCCCGGCTCCAGTGTTCCTGTTGAGTCGAGCTGACCTGTAATAATGCGCGACAACGTTGTTTTTCCCTCTCCATTCTTTCCCACAAAAGCGATTTTTTCGCCTCGTTCTACAAGAAAATCCAAGGGTTTGAGAACGGGTTTTTCGCCAAACGTTTTGCTAATCCCGCTTGCGGTTAATACCACTTTGCCCGAACGAGGGGCGGGTGGAAATCTAAAGTGGATGGCTGAGGTGTCTTCGTCTTCAACCTCAATCCGGTCAACTTTATCCAACTGCTTGATGCGCGATTGAACCTGTACGGCTTTGCTGGCCTTGTACCGAAAGCGTTCGATGAACTTCTCAGTATCCTCGATCATTTTCTTTTGGTTCAGATAGGCCGCCATTTGTTGCTCGCGGCGCTCCTTTCTTAATTCCACATATTTGGAATACGAGGCCTTGTAATCTTCAATTTTGCCCAGGGTAATTTCTATGGTTCGGTTGGTAACCGCATCCAAAAATGCACGGTCGTGCGAAACCAACACAACGGCTCCGGGGTAATCGCTCAGGAACGACTCCAACCACTGGATCGACTCAATGTCGAGGTGGTTCGTGGGCTCATCGAGCAGCACCGCATCGGGCATTTGCAAAAGGATTTTCGCCAATTCAACACGCATTTTCCATCCACCCGAAAACTCATCCATCTGCCGGTCCATGTCTTCCTGCTTAAACCCGAGCCCACTAAGCACTTTCTCCGTTTCCCCATCGATGGTTCCCGAACCCAGCAACGAAAGTCTTTGGCTGGCTTCACTAATGCGATCGATGATTTTATGGTAAGCCTCGCTTTCGTAATCGGTCCGTACTTCCAGCTCTTTCCCCAATCGGTTGAGTTCCTCCTCCAACGAAAGCACTTCGGCAAAGGCGGTTTTGGCTTCCTCAAAAATGGTCTTACCCGAATTGTGCTTCATTTCCTGAGGCAAATAACCAATCCGATAACCCTGCGGAACAGACACCGTTCCACTGCTCGGCTCTTGCTTCCGGGCAATGATTTTCAATAGGGTCGACTTGCCGGCCCCATTCTTTCCGGTTAAACCCACTCGGTCGCGGGCTTGAATCATAAACGAGATCTCCTCAAACAAAGGAACCCCTCCAAACAACACCGATAAATTGCCAACCGTTATCATAAGCGGCAAAGGTAATCCGATACTCCGTGAGAATGGTCACAAACTACACCTCGGCCTATTCCGTAACTTTGCCCCAATCAAACATCGAAACTATGAATGCCCTGGGAATGAAACTGCGCTCCGTTCTTGGCCAATCCTGTCCACGCTGCCATCAGGGAGACTTGTTCATCAACAAGAACCCCTATAAAGTCGAAAACTGGGATAAAATGCACGCCGACTGCAGCCATTGCGGTCTCCACTTCGAAATGGAGCCCGGTTTTTTTCAGGGCGCTATGTACGTAAGCTATGCCTTAGGCGTGGCCTTTAGTGTAGCGGTAGTCATCGTTAATGTGTTGGTTGGATTTAACCCTCTGGTATATTTCGTAGCCAATACCGTAGTGCTGATTCTTTTGGCACCATTCATCTTCCGCTGGTCGCGTGCGCTGTATATGAACTTCTTTATTGGCTATGATGCCAGCCTGGCTAAGTCGGCCAAGTCTTCGGATTCCTTAATCCAAACGCCCGGAGTCTGACTCAATCCAAGGCCAACCATAGCGCTTGCTACAGTTGAGGCCTCCACTACACGATAGCGTTTGGGAATTAAGCCATTCATCGCTCGCATCAGCGCCAAACCTATCCGTTCTCCGAAACGAAATTCGGAGCGTCGTCCACCCAAAATAGACGGCCGCACTATGTAAACGCCTTCGAACCCGAGCGAAGCACAAAGCTTTTCCGCTTCGGCCTTGCAGCTTAGGTAAAAGTTGCCGCGGGGCTTATCGGCGCCAACCGACGATTGCAAAACAAAATACCGGGCTCCGCACTGTCGGGCAAAGTGAGCAAAATCAGAAACAAGTCTTACATCAACATCTTTAAAGGCTTCCCGGCTTCCTGCCTTTCGAATGGTTGTTCCGAGTGTGCAAAACGCAATTGATACAGAAGGAATTTGAGGGTTACTACCCTCCATAAACCCGAGATGCACAAGTTTTTCAGTTTGGCGCTCCAACGGCCGCCGCCCCCAGGTTAACACACGGGTAATTTTAGGGTTTTCAAGGAGCTGATCAACAAGGAACGCTCCGGTTAAACCGGTGTGACCTGCCACAAGGACATTCATCGCTTTTTTAATTTCTTCACGTAATACTTGTAGCCCCTGTTGCGATCAGAATAGTACTTGTTGAATTTATACACAGCACTTAGTGTGGCGTGTGCCCACGCCCGATGTGTAGGCGCGTAGTGTTGTATTTGATCTGAATTAAGCATTACGTCTGAAAATGAATACCCCATCCGAAAAGTACTCACCATGGCGAAGCGCTCTGTAAAATTGTAAAAGCATCCGATTCCTAAAACAGCAGAAAATATGGTGCTCCTAAAATCAGATTTGTCGAGGTTGGGGTAGAGCGGGTTGCTTACTCTCGACTCCTCAGGAACCATCATGGCATTGCGCAAGAACGAAACCTGTGGACCAACATCCAAGGTGAATCCTTGATGGTGGGTTGGACAGAAATTAAACAGCAAAGGCACGTCGATGTAGGAGAGTCGTGCTTTATACTGGTAAAAAACATTAGGGTTGGCCGGACCTCCGCCCGGAAATACCTTGTAGGCCTGGTTCACGGTTGAGAAGTTCAACTCCGTCTTAACGCCGTACATCTTACGGTAGTAATAGCCTCCAAAGTCGAAGTAAAAGGCGGCCGATAAGCCCGCAGAACGACCTGTTGAAAAAACATACACGGTGTCCTGGCCTTCAAAGTCGATGTTCGCGTTCAGCAAGTAATTAATCCCATACGATCCATTTGCCCCAAAATGAAAGGTTTGAGCCTCCGCACGAAAGCTCAAAAGCCCAATAATGAAAAGCAAAAAGAGTAGAGTTTTTTTCACGTCCTTGATACAATTGGCAACTTACCAAAAGATATTCACAAGGTCATGATTGTTTAATTTGATTTTAAACGAAAAAGCCCCGAAAACTTACTTCCGGGGCTTTTGGTGAATGAAGATCAATATTTAGCTGTTACATCATGCCACCCATTCCACCCATTCCCGGGTTTGGTGCTGCTGCTGCGTTCTCTTCTTTCTTCTCAGAAAGTACGCATTCTGTGGTGAGCAACATACCGGCAATAGAGGCGGCATTCTCGAGGGCAACGCGGGCTACCTTCGTTGGATCGATAACACCAGCAGAAAGCAGGTTTTCGTAAGTCTCAGTGCGGGCATTATAACCGAAATCGGCTTTGCCTTCCTTCACTTTCTGAATAACGATAGAACCTTCACCACCGGCATTGGCTACAATCTGACGAAGCGGCTCTTCCAGAGCTCTTTTCACGATGTTGATACCAAAGGTTTCGTCGTCGTTATCGCCTTTTGCACCGTTGAGCGCTTCAATAGCACGGATGTAAGCAACACCGCCACCAGGAACGATACCTTCTTCAACCGCAGCGCGTGTAGCATGTAATGCATCATCAACGCGGTCTTTCTTCTCTTTCATTTCTACTTCAGTGGCAGCACCAACGTACAGAACCGCAACACCGCCAGCCAGTTTGGCCAAACGCTCCTGAAGCTTCTCCTTGTCGTAATCGGAAGTGGTGGTTTCCATCTGCGCTTTGATTTGGTTCACACGCGCAGTGATGTCTTCCTTCGAGCCGGCTCCACCAACAATTGTGGTGTTGTCTTTATCGATGGTTACTTTCTCGGCACGACCTAAATAAGTGAGGTCGGCATTTTCGAGCTTGTAGCCGCGCTCTTCGCTGATCAGCTGACCTCCTGTGAGGATGGCAATGTCTTCCAACATGGCTTTACGGCGATCGCCAAAACCTGGAGCTTTAACAGCAGCAATGCGCAGAGAACCACGAATCTTATTTACTACCAAGGTAGCCAGGGCTTCGCTGTCAACGTCTTCGGCAATGATTAACAACGGACGACCAGTTTGAACGGTCTTCTCCAATACAGGAAGCAAATCCTTCATGCTGGAAATCTTCTTGTCGTAAATCAATACGTAAGGGTTCTCCAGCACCGCTTCCATTTTCTCTGCATCAGTAACGAAGTAAGGAGAAATGTATCCCCGGTCGAACTGCATCCCTTCAACCACCTCAACAGTGGTTTCTGTTCCTTTTGCTTCTTCAACAGTGATTACTCCTTCTTTCTTCACACGACCCATAGCTTCAGCGATAAGCTTACCTACGGTATTGTCGTTGTTGGCAGAAATGGTTGCCACTTGCTCGATTTTCTGATTGTCGTCGCCTACAGAGGCGCTTTGGCTCTTGAGGTTACCCACAACCAAAGCAACGGCCTTGTCGATTCCGCGCTTCAAATCCATCGGATTGGCACCGGCTGTAACATGCTTTAAACCGGCATTTACAATAGCCTGAGCCAATACCGTAGCGGTGGTCGTTCCGTCACCGGCGATATCAGCCGTTTTTGAAGCCACTTCCTTGAGCATTTGGGCGCCCATGTTTTCAATGGGGTCAACCAATTCAATTTCTTTTGCTACCGATACTCCGTCTTTGGTAATTGCAGGAGCACCAAACTTCTTATCGATAATCACATTGCGGCCTTTTGGACCAAGCGTAACCTTCACGGCATTTGCCAATGCATCTACTCCACGCTTTAATTGATCGCGGGCTTCGAGGTTAAAGGTGATTTCTTTTGCCATAGTTGTTGTTTTTTCTGGGATTAGAGAATTGCGAAAATGTCTGATTCACGCATGATCAGATACTCTTTGCTGTTGATGGTAATTTCTGTACCGGCATATTTGCCGTACAACACTTCATCGCCCACTTTTACAGTCAAGGGCTCGTCTTTTTTGCCATTTCCTACAGCCACAATACGGCCACGCTGAGGCTTCTCTTTAGCTGTATCGGGAATTATGATTCCACCGGCGGTTTTTTCTTCGGCGGCGGCGGCTTCCACCAGCACGCGGTCCTGAAGCGGACGAATGGTAAGTTCTGACATATTACAAGTGTTTTGGGTTAGAATTGAAGATTTCGCCCGCCGCTTGCGAAGGATGTGCCAAGTGGCCAGGGCAAGGAGAAGTTGGAAATTTTGACAGCGGTTCTGCCAAAAAACAGCAAAACGCGCCGGGCTGTCTGTCAGCCTGACACGTTTTGAATACTTTGACGGTTTTGTATTGACTTATTGCGCAGGAGCCGCAGGAGCCGGAGCTGGTGCTGGCGTTGGAGCAGGCTTGGCCGCTGGTGCCGGAGCTGCAGTGCCTCCTTCCTCCGCTTTACGCGTAGAAATGGTTTCGCGGCTGGAATCTTCGGGTGTCATTGTGCTGGCCGTTGAAGCCAAACACAACACAATGAGGGCTGCCGCTAAAACCCAGGTTGACTTTTCCAAAAAGTCAGCAGTCTTTCTCACACCCATCACTTGGTTGGAGGAAGCAAAGGTGGATGACAAGCCGCCACCCTTTGAGTTCTGTACCAGAACAATCAAGATCAGTAGCGCACAAACAACTAAAATGAGAATCGAAAAGATTAAAGACATGGGACTTAGCTCGGTTTTACAATTTTTTCAACAAGGGCGGCAAAGTAAGCACTTTTTTCAGGATATAACAAACTTAATTTATGATAGATGCGTATCGCACGGGCAGTATCGCCCTGACTTAAATACACTTTAGCCAAAGTTTCTGTAACAAGATCGTCGCGGTCTTCAACGCTTTTCCGAGCCATTTCAATCGGATTGAAAAAGCTGGCTTTTGGCGCAGTTCGCTCCTCCATTTGTACGTTCAACAATCCCTTTTCCACAGAAGGCTTGGTTTGGCCTGTTTGAGCCGTCCCGGCTTGAGTCGCCTTTAACCATTCTGTAAAGCGTCGTGGTTCTTCAGCAGGCTTTTTTTCTACAAACTCAGTGAGCGCAGGGGCTTTGTTTTCGGGGCTTTCGGCGCTCTCTTTTTCCGTTTCACTTTTCCCCAGTTCGGGGTAGGCCAAAATTTGCGATAGAATATCATTCGGAGCCTCGATGGCCTGATCGGGATTCCAGTTAATTCGAGGCTTTCGCTGGGTAGGAGCGTTTGTTAATGGTGTTTGTTCAGCTTGAGCAGGCTTTGCGTTTTCAGGGTATGCCACACTCGGTGCCGACAATGCCACAGGCGCTTCATTGGTGGCCAGCGCTTCAGGGCTTTGTGGTGATGACATTACGGTTTCCTGAAGCTCCGGCTTTATCTGCTCTACTACGATATCTTCAGATTTGTGCCGGTCTGCCGACGTTTGCACCGAATCGGTTTCGGGTACGCTCTGGTCATCCGCCGTTGAGGCGGCCAAAGGCTCTTCGATAACCAATGAAGACGTGGCTTTTTGCATTTCGCCGGCCTCGCGTTCCACAAAAAGATAAAGCGCCTTTCGGTCTGAGCAATGAACCGCGGCTTGTTTCAATTGCTCCTGGAAGCGATAATCGCCGTGCTCACGAAGCTTCCGAAGCAGGGCAAAACGGCCGGCCTCAAAATATGGGTAGCGCAACAATACAGCTTCGCCATCTTCGGGTTTTAAAGCCGATTCGTGGTTTAAATCCAGCAACATGGCCACGATGGAGTCCGCGTTCATTACCAGTTAATCAAGGCCTTGTTAAAAATATCCTGCGAAAGCTGTTGGTTGATCTCCCGAATCAATTCGGTTTCTACCGATGTGAGGTTGCTCGAGGACGGAAAGTCAGCAAATCGGCTAAAGCTGGTTTCGAAGTCTTTTTCCGCATCCAAAGTATTGGTAAACTGAACCATTACCGTGATGGTTAGGCGGTTCGATTGTGCCCCTCCGGTGCTTACGCCTACCGGATTTACCCGATAATCGGTAATGGAGCCCTCAATGCGCAAATCGCCACCCTGAGGCACTAAGGTTAACCGACTTTGGGTTTGAAAAAAGTTTCGCAAATCTTCGGTAAACGCCTGGCTGAGTGTTGGTTGCACAAGGCTTGAGTTGTTCTGAAAAAAAGCAATGCTGATGGTTTTGGCATTTCCGGCATCTCCGGCATTCAATGAAATACGGCAGGCTCCCAGCAATAAAAGCATGCAGAGCATTAGAATACCAGGCCATTGTCGGAGAAGAAATGCCATCAACCTACAAGTTTATACCGTATTCTTTGATTTTGCGATACAATGTGCGCTCAGAAATGCCCAATTCGCGGGAAGCATTTTTCCGGCGCCCCCGATATTTTTCAAGGGCCTTAATAATGAGCTCTTTTTCCCGGTCCTCTAAAGAAAGACTCTCTTCTTCCAGTTCCTCGTGCTCGGTGATTGGCGAAGAAACAGGGCTCACAAATGAAACGGGCTGCGATACGGGACTTACCACCGGCTGAGCGACGAAAGAACTAGGCTGCACTTCTTGCTGAAGCTGAGAAAAAAACTGTGCGTGATTCTCCCGGATGTGCATGTCGGAGCTTTGTCCGCCAATGACCTCGGCCAAAATTTTCTTCACTTCTACCATGTCGCGCTTCATGTCGAACAACACTTTGTAAAGGATTTCCCGTTCCGAAAGTTCCGATTGCTGATCGGGTCGGCTGAGGGCCGGCACCATACTGCTTCCGTGTCCGGGCAGGTAACGGCTAAGCACTTCAGCTCCAATCATTCGTTCGTTTTCTATGATGGAAATCTGTTCGGTAACGTTTTTAAGTTGACGTACATTGCCCGGCCAGCGGTAGCTCAACAACAACTGAGTCGCCGATTCATCCAGTCGGATGGCCGGCATGCGGTATTTTTCAGCAAAGTCGGAGGCGAATTTCCGAAACAGCAGCAAGATGTCGTTGCCCCGTTCTCTCAAAGCCGGGATTTGAATCGGTACGGTGTTGAGTCGGTAATAGAGGTCCTCGCGAAATTTCCCTTTTTCGATGGCATTCGGAATATTCACATTGGTGGCCGCCACGATGC
Organism: Bacteroidota bacterium; assembly: GCA_947459155.1. GTDB lineage: Bacteria > Bacteroidota > Bacteroidia > M30B66 > M30B66 > CAMCXT01. The sequence goes on from CANHCM010000003.1 coordinate 36,712, forward strand.
GCACATCGGTTTTTTGTTGTTTCGATGACCCTACACGAAGGAATTCTCCGGTTTCTAAAACCCGAAGCAGGCGCACCTGTGTTTGCAAAGGCAGTTCGGCGACCTCATCTAAAAAGATGGTTCCCCCGTTTACCACTTCGAAATATCCTTTTCGGGCCTCATTGGCCCCCGTAAACGAGCCTTTTTCGTGTCCGAAAAGCTCAGAATCAATTGTTCCTTCGGGGATGGCCCCACAGTTAACCGCGATAAAGCTTCCATGCTTGCGGGCCGAATAGCTGTGGATGAGCTTAGAAAACACCTCTTTTCCGGTTCCGCTTTCACCGGTGATGAGCACGCTCAAATCGGTTCCGGCCACTCTCCACGCGGTATCGATGGCTCGGTCGAGCAATGGCGCATTACCAATGATGCCGAATCTGTTTTTGACTTCGTTCAGGTTCATGACTGATTGCCGGTGTAAGTAGTGATGCGTTCAACCGCTTTCCCCAGAAGAGTAGCAGCCGTGCAGCTTTCCACCATAACATCCACCACATCGCCGGCCTGAAAGTGCTCCTTAGGGAAAACCACCACCTTGTTTTGTGTATTCCGACCGGAGAGAAAATCCTCAGATCGCTTTGAACGCCCTTCAACCAACACCCGGTGAACTTTTCCAACATCCCGTTGATTGCTTTCCAGCGAAAGACGGTTTTGTAATTCTATCACCTCATTTAAGCGGCGTAGCTTTACTTCTTCCGGAATGTCATCCTTGTATTTACGCTCTGCCAGGGTTTTGGGGCGCTCAGAGTATCTAAACATGTAGGCAAAGTCGTAAGCCGACAGTTCCATCATGCTCAGCGTTTCGGCATGCTCTTCTTCGGTTTCCGAGCA